>NZ_SMAL01000007.1 GCF_004342165.1 Natranaerovirga pectinivora
AACATGTTAAAGGGAATTGAGGATAAGTGCATTATTTTTTTACAAAAAAATAATGTTGAGGTTTTTACACCCCAACATTTATTATAGAACCTAATGAATTTGCCTTACTCCACTAATCCTAATTGACGCATTGAATTTCTATAGGCATCTTCAATATTTGCATTTATATATCGGCCATCTTCGCCCATTCTGCCTAAGAAATTTTGCTCATCTGCTTGTGTTTGGAACCCTGCATAATTTGTACCAAATTCGTTAAATCTTGTATGACCTGTTTGATAATAATTTCTTATATTATCATAGTGAGGCGCATTTGCTTGGTCGTTTAAACCAAGTGCATTAAATTCATTAAGTGCAGTTCCATAAGCATTTGCTCTATCGGTATAAATTCTTGCACGATCTGTATAGTTAATGCTTGGATCAGATGCAGCCGCATCAAGATCTTCTAATTGTGTGGTTAAAGTGGCATTAATTCTTCTAAGTTCAGGATGATCTAGGGCTACATCAATATCATTGTCCGCTTCCTCTATTGTAGTATCTTCATAAGGGTCTTGTAAGCCAGTAGTATTTGGGAAGTTTGGTTGGTCGTTCTGTGTACCATCTTCTAGAGCCCCAGCTCTACATGCTGAAAAAGCTAATGTACATATGACTAATAAAGCTAAAATCTTTTTCATAATAAGCCTCCTAATAATTATTTTCTTTTGTGAACAGTGTCACTTTATAAACATAATTTAGTATTACTCAAAACAATAAAAATATAAGTTCTAAAGACTATCAAAATTTGGGAAAAAATTATAATTTAATTTTAGATATAAAAATATCTCTAGAGACCTTGATTAAAAAAACAGAATTATATATAATACCAAAGGATGGAGATAATCTTTTACATAGATTTTAACTTTTAAAAGAAATTTATATATGGTAGAATATTTAAGATGTATAAAAGTTTTTAATTTATTATACACAAGAGGTGTTAAGTTTTGAAAATAGAACTTGATAAACGTTATATGAAGAAAATAAAATATTTTACCTTAGGTTTTGTTATTGTATATATTATATATGCAGTGATTGAAAATCTTAATATTGTGTATCAAACAACTATTGGCATTTTATCCCGTACTTTAAGTATTTTATCTCCTTTGATTTGGGGTATCGTTATTGCATATCTGTTACTACCATTGGTTAAATTTTTTGAGTCCCACTTATCAAATATTAAGTTTAGTAAAAAAAACAAAAGTGAACCATCAATAGAAATCAAAAGATATACAAGAATGATAAGTATAACAATGGCCTTCGCTGTTGTGCTGATGATTATTATACTTTTAGGTTATAGTATTTATATGATGGTTGGTGGAAGTGTTAAAGACTTTAGTTTTGAAGAAACTTGGAAGTATATACAACAATACTTTGATCAATATTCGGAAGAAATAAAAAATGTTAGCGTGGCAATGGAGGATTTAGGAATATCTAATGATCTATTAAATTATATAGATGGTTTTTCTGAAAGTTTTTCAAAGGGATTACAAAAGTTACTTTCTTTACTTGCTGCAAGAGTTGGAACCATAGGCAAATACTTTATTGATTTGTCATTTGGTTTAGTATTTTCTGTTAATATCATGTACAATAGAGAGTATTTCACTAAACTTATTGACAATACATTAAAGCTGTTATTTGTGGAAAAAAGAAGAAAGTCAATAACGCTGCTATTTCAAGATATAAATCTAGTCATTAGCAGTTTTGTTAGAGGTCGACTAATTGATTTAACCTTGTTATCTTTTGTTACAGCATTTTCATTAATTATTATTGATTTTGAGTTTTCTTTTTTAGTTGGTGTTTTTGCTGGGTATACAAATATAATTCCTTACTTGGGTACTTGGATAGGGATTATTCCTGCAGTAATTATTGCGCTTATTAATGAAGGTGTTAGAAGAGCTTTTATGGTAGGCTTATATATAGTTGTTGTGCAACAAATATATATTATGTTAGTGTCACCAAAAGTTCAAGGTAGGAGCATAGGCATACATCCATTTTTTGTTCTCCTTTCATTGATTGTATTTGGAGCATTATTTGGACTTATGGGTATGATTTTATCTATTCCAATAGCAGGGATAATTAAGGTTATTATTATTAGATGGTCAAAAAATAGGCAAGCATTAAAAAATATAGAATTACATGATTTAAGTAACTACAGATAGACAGGTGCATTATATTTTGGAGGTAATTATGTATAAAAATTATTATTTTGATTTATATGGAACACTAGTTGATGTTGTGACTAATGAGAACAAAGATGAAGTTTGGGAAAAAATGATTTTGTACTATGGGTATTATGGTGCAGTATACACACCAGAAGAGATGAAAGATATTTTTGATAAAACAAAGAAAAAACTTTTAGGATTAAGCAGTGGACCAGTACCTACTATAAATATAGAAGACGTATTCTATAAATTATTTAAAAACAAAGATATTAAACCTAAGAAAAAATATACGAAAAGTGTTGCAAAAGCGTTTAGAATGTTAACGACTGAATCAATACATCTTATAGATGGTACTAGAGAAGTATTGGAAAAGTTAAAAGAAGACAATAAAAATGTGTATATTATAAGTAATGATCAATCTTTGTATGGTTTATCAGAGCTTAAACTTTTAGGTGTAGATAAATATTTTGATGACTACTATTTTGCATCTGATATGGGTATATCTATGCCAGATGAAAACTTTATGAAAAAAGTATTAGATGAATCTAAGGGCAAAGCAAAAGAGAGTTTGATAATTAGTAATAATTTAGACAAGGTAATTAAGAGTAGCAGTAAGATGGACAGTGTGTTCCTTTATGATACAGAAGATATAAATGTAAAGAATGTAAGCAAATATACAATTGAAAAAAACAATATTAGAAATATATTAAAGGTAATTGATTAAAAAAGGGGCTTATCTCAGAAATCATTCTGAGATAAGCCCTTTCTTAGCTTGCTTTTTTAATATTAGTAATCAGAGCGGTTCCATGACCCATTGGGCATACTTGGCACCAACTTCTAGGTTTAAAGAAAATGCCGAAGAGAATGCCGATTATGAAGGATACCCCCATGAATCTAAAGAATACAAAGCCTACTTTTTGAAATTCAAACCCGGTGTGAATGATGGATATAGAGAAGACAGTTAGCATTGTAACTAATAAAAAATGTTTGAAGTTTTTAGTTCTCATAAACTTAGGCAAGGCATTATTAAAAGAGACAAATGGCATGAATTTCCCTAAAAATGAGCCTCTTGGACAATATTTAGAACAGTGAATCTTGCCTCTACCCCTTAATGCGTGGTAAATAGGTGCAGCCATACAAGCCAATCCAAGTACACCAAACCTAAAATCAAAAATTCCCAAAACAAAGAAAGATATAATCAGTATCCAAGACCATTGTTGATGATTTTTTCTTTTCATAATGTTACCTCCATACATCGTAATAATATAATATTATAATATAACAATATACTTAGGGTGTCAAGTCAAAAAGTAAAAGCCCTATAAAATGGGCTTGGAGACTGTAGACAAACTTATAGGAACAAGGATTTTTGTTATATATAAGTGTAATAGCGTAGCCAAGGATGGCGCAGCGAAACTCTTGCAACCAAGGACGGTTGCGGGTTTCAGAAACTTATATATAATAAAAATCCCTTCACCACCTAGAATACATTAAAATAGTATCGACTTTGTCGATACTATTCAAGCCCCTATAAAAGGGGCTGGGTTAGATATAAGTTAATTATATGGTTATGGATGCGATGTTTTTTTCTAATATTTTTTCCGCATTAAATAATAAATCTTCAGGGTTGTCTCCATCACTTGGATAAGATACAATAGAATAAACCAATTGATATTGATCTTTATTAGTAATCCAGTGGGGAAGATTATTTAAGTAAAGTTTTTCAATTTTATCTGTTACAGCTTCAGCATTAAAGCTAGATGTAAAGGGCAAGAAAGAAACGATGGTTAATGTGCCATATTGAACAACTGTATCAGTAGACCTTAATCGACTATGAACAAGTTTGGATAATTGATTAATAAGTAAACAGATGGTTCTGTCATCGCTATCAAAGGTTAACTCTTTAGGTACAATAGAGAAGAATACAATAGACAAATCATATATACCTCTTTCAGCTCTTTTAATTTCTGAAAATAAATATTCTTGGAAGGTCATTTGAATGTTTGCAATTTTATCTTTTTTATATAAAGTAGAACAACTTAAAGATTCTAGGGTTAATGATAATCTAGAACTGAATTCTTCTTGTGAACAAGGCGTAATAATATAGTCGTAAGCGCCTAAAGCCAAGCCATTTAATATTTGTTGTTTATTGCCAACTATAATAAATGGTATATCCTTGTATAAATATTTAGTATGCAAGGAAAGAATTGTATTAAAGCTATCCATATCATTTTCCAAAGAAATGATTAAAAGATGCACTGTTTTATAATTGGTCTTAAGGTGTTCCAATAGTAATTCTTTGGTAGTTGTTATCGTTGAGTTAATATTAAGTTTATCCAGTTGTTCCATTAAAGAATTGTTGTTTCCTACAAATACAACATTATAACTCATATTTTATCCCCCAATAAAATTATTCTTTATATGCTAAAGGATTTCTAGTTTTTCAGCATATAAAAAATTATGACTAAAAGTGCAGTATCTTTAGAATAACTTCATTATGATGTATGATGAAGGCACTTTGTTTCAATTATATCAAAATTGTAATAATTTTACTAGAAGAAACAAAATATATGTTTGTAAAGAAAGAGTTGGATTTAATAATGAACAAAAAAAGGTGTTTAAAATTAATATTATTTAGTTTTATAAAAAGTTTAATACAATTATTGGTATTGGTTAGTTTATCAATTATTATCAGACCATATGTTTTATATGTAACGAGATCAAATATAAATCTTAATGCATTTAATATACTTTTATTTCAACCCCTAGTAAGTGATACAAAAGCTACACTAATTAATATTTCTAGTATTTTTATTCTTTGGTTATTACTAATAGGTATAACGAATCTAGTTTTTAAAAAATTTTATTCGGTTAAAAATAAGGTAGGATTTGTGATTTTAGAATCATTATTTCTAACTGCTTTTTTACAAGGAATAGAGTACTATATTGCAGGTACTTTTACTTGGTTCATACCTTTATTTATTACAATATTCTTGTTCAACGCAAGTATATTGTTAGCAACTATGCCTTACATAGGAAAAACTGTATATACTATAGTTGGTATTTTTATTTTTCCAGTTACTTTGTTTGCTTTATTTTTCTCATTAAATGCTGGCATCTTTGGTGAAATAAGCTTTTGGATTATGGTACCGAATGTTATTGTATATATTTTTGTTTTGGCATTAGGTGGAAATGTAAATATCGGATTTACAAATGAAATCCTAATTATAAGTGGTTTTAATCTTGGGGCGGAAGGTATGTATTATAGTTATATAGAAGGGGTTTTTTCTTATATATTTGTAATTTTATTACTTGGTATTCTACTATTATTACTTGCTAGCTTTTATGGAAATCCAAGAAATAATTTAAAAAATCAAATATTTTTAATTTTTTACTTTTTTATTTTGATTTTTATTTGTATACTAATATCAAGCTTTAGTTTTGAGTTTCCATTTCTAGGAACGATTGCTCTTTCTGTAGGTCTTGGAAATTCATTAATATTTATAACAGTGTTTTTATTTATAATATTTTTATTAAGAAAAATTTTGAAGTTGCATATAAAGGAGGATAATACTTTTGGAACAGATGAACAATCATAAAAAAATATACAAAGATGCATTTAAAGTGGGGGCGCAATTAGTTGGGTATTTATTGGTTTTTAGTTTTATATTGAGTATGAGTGCATTATTTTTTATTCGAAGAGGTGATATTTTTAGCATTAGTTACATTTTTGGGGTATTAGGTATTGCAATAAATATATTGTTTTTAAATAGCATTGGTACCTTTACAGTGAATATTATTTTAGTTCTATTAATTACTTTTTTTATTTTTTATTTTGTTTTAAAGAAGAAGATTATGAATTACCATGACTTAAGGGAGTTTATCATCTACACATTAATTATTGCCTTTGTTGTGAGTTTTGTTACTAGCATATTGTCATATATTTTTTCCTTTATACGTTTAGACATTTATTCTTCAGAGCAAGCTATATATAAAGCTAATTTTTTTATAAACTTTATTAAAACATACATAAAATCAGTACTATTTATACTGATAATAAAAATATACTTATATGATAACAATAAATTAAATTCAGGTATTGTTGCATTTAAGAGATATTTTTACTTAATCACTATATATACTTTTGTGGTTTCAGTTTTAATAGAAGTTTATATTATGTACTTAATTTCAGGATTTCCATATTACACAAGTGTGTTGAATTTAGGGGTAATCTTAGGAATATTTAATGTAATGGGTTATCTTTTGCTATTTTTATTTGGTGGTGTTCTAAGTTTTTCAGCTATATTTTTAGGAAATACCAATAGATATTTAGTTAGTTTTTTAGACATTTATACAGGCCAATTTGGGCTATTTGTGTTGATATTCTATATAATAGGCATACTTATATTGTTTGGTATTATTTTTCTCTCAATTAAAAAACTAAAGGAAGAATCTTTTATAAAAGACAGTATAGTATTTGTTCTATTAGTAGTAGGTTTTAATATATTGTTAAGTGTTTTTTCTTCAATAAATATGAGTGTTCAATTTCTAAGTTTAAGATTGCAATTTCCAGTTATACCAATAATAATATCAACACTTATCTTGACGAGTATTGTTGTATCAGTAAAATACATTTTAATAATTATTAAAAAGAGTATTTAAGTAATGGTATATGCCATACCCCAACTTTAAAGGAAAGGAGTGTATATATGACAGATAAAAACAATAAACAACTAATCAATTTGACAATTGTAGGCATAACCCTTGTATTTATTTACTTTTTTACAATTCGATTAATTTCTGTTTTTTTGCCCTTTATACTTGGGTATTTTATAGCAGTTATAATCGAACCCATAATAAAAGTCTTTAATAAATATCTAAAAATCCCAAGGGCATTTAGTAGTTTATTGGCAGTAATTAGCTTTCTTAGCATCGTTGGATTGATAGGAAATATTATTATTAGAAAGCTTGTTACAGAATTTAAGTCATTCGTAATACACTTTCCTGAGTATAAAGATCAAGTTATTTTGACACTTGAAAATTGGGGTTATAGCTTTGATAGAATGTTAGGGTATTCTCAAGGCAGCACGAAAGATATGGTTATTAATAACTGGGATGAAATAGGAGGAAGGATTACGAGAGTTCTAACCCCAGGGGTAACAGATGGGTCTCTCAATTTGGTTTCTTCTTTGCCAGGGTTTATGTTCTTTATGATTATCACATTAATAGCGACTTTTTTTATAAGTAAAGACAGACATAAAATCAGAATTTTCTTATCAAAGCAAATGCACACTAAATGGAAAGAAAAATTTAATTTAATTAGAAAAGCATTAGTAGGTGCGTTTTTCGGGTATGTAAAAGCACAATTGACTTTAATGGTTATTATTGGCGTTGTATGTACAATTGGTCTATTAATTATAAGAAATCCATATGCCTTACTGATTGGATTGATTATTTGTATCTTAGATGCCCTTCCTGTATTTGGAAGTGGTACAGTTTTAATTCCTTGGGCACTATTCAAAGCTTTTTCAGGGGATCTGCAATATGCAGTTTGGCTGGGTATTATTTATGGTACAGCGGTATTAATAAGACAATTTCTAGAACCAAAATTAGTGGGAGACAATATTGGTGTTCATCCTTTAGCAACACTAATGGCAATATATATAGGAGTAAGAGTTTTTGGTGTCGTTGGCATTATTTTAGGACCTTTGATTTTAATATTTATCAAAACATTACAAGAGGTAGAAGTATTGCCAAAATGGAAATCTTAATCTTGACAGAAATTAGGATGTAATATACAATTTTATTTAAGTTTATAATCTAAAAAGCGAATATATTTATAAAAATGTTGAAGAGGACTATTAAGTAGAAGGTTTTATTTTAGAGAGAAAACCATTGGTGAAAGGTTTTTATAAGACGCTACCCAACCTACCTTGGAGTTCTGTATGAAAATACAGCGGAGCCTTCCGTTATTAGGAATAAGAGAGAACCTTTTTGGTTAATTAGGGTGGTACCGCCGATAATGCTCGGTCCCTTTGTGGGATGGAGCTTTTTTGTTGTCTAAATATATCAATTGAAAGGAGATTTATAATGGCAAAGGAAAAAAAATTAGTAGAAGCAATAACGTCTATGGAAGTTGATTTTGCACAGTGGTATACAGATGTAGTAAAAAAAGCTGAGTTAGTAGATTACTCAGGAGTTAGAGGATGTATGGTTATTAAACCAAATGGATACGCCATTTGGGAATTATTACAAAGACAATTGGATCAAAGGTTTAAGGATACGGGGCATCAGAATGTGTATATGCCAATGTTTATACCAGAAAGCCTATTACAAAAAGAAAAAGATCATGTTGAAGGGTTTGCACCAGAGGTAGCATGGGTAACTCATGGAGGCTCTGAAGAATTAACGGAGAGATTATGTGTTAGACCAACTTCAGAAACTTTATTTTGTGAACATTATTCAAATGAAATACAATCTTATAGAGATTTGCCTAAATTATACAATCAATGGTGTTCTGTAGTAAGATGGGAAAAAACAACTAGACCATTTTTACGTTCATTAGAATTCTTATGGCAAGAAGGTCATACAGCGCATGCAACAGCAGAAGAAGCAGAAGAAGAAACAATTAAAATGTTGAATGTGTATGCCGATTTTTGTGAAGAAGTTTTAGCAATACCTATGATCAAAGGTCAAAAAACAGAAAAAGAAAAATTTGCCGGTGCAAAAGCAACTTATACCATTGAAAGTCTTATGCATGATGGTAAAGCGTTACAGTCAGGAACCAGCCATAACTTTGGTGATGGATTTGCAAAAGCATTTGAAATTCAATATACAGACAAAGACAATACATTAAAATACGCACACCAAACATCTTGGGGTGTTTCTACTAGATTAATAGGGGCAATTATTATGGTTCACGGAGACAATAATGGTTTGGTATTACCACCAGCTATTGCACCAACTCAAGTGGTTATTGTACCTATTGCTCAACACAAAGAAGGTGTCTTAGATAAAGCCAATGAACTTAAAGCTTTATTAAGCAAAGATTTTAGAGTTAAACTTGATGATACAGATAAAAGTCCAGGCTGGAAGTTTAGTGAGCATGAAATGAGAGGGATCCCTCTTAGAGTTGAATTAGGACCAAAAGATATTGAAAACAATCAGGCAGTACTTGTAAGAAGAGATAATGGAGAAAAAATATTCATTAATCTTGATGAGATAGAAGAAAAAGTAGCTGAAACCATTGCTGCTATTCAAAGTGGACTGCTAGAAAAAGCTAGAAATCATCGTGATGAAAACACATTTACAGCCAAGTCTATGGATGAATTTGAAAAAATACTTGTGGAAACACCAGGTTTTATCAAAGCAATGTGGTGTGGAGACACTGCTTGTGAAGAGACAATTAAGGAAAAAACAGGGGCAACAGCTAGATGTATTCCTTTTGAACAAGAGGATATTAGTGATACATGTATTTGCTGTGATAAACCTGCTAAAAAAATGGTTTATTTTGCTAAAGCATATTAAAAAAATTAAAAAAATTAAAATTTTCTATTGATTACTACATCAATAGGAAAATTTTAAATAATAGGAGGTTAGTATGAAGAAATTAATTGTAACGCTTATGATGATATTTTTGTTAGTACTTACAACAAAACCTTTATTGGCAAGAGAAGAAGTATCTTTTGAAATCAAAATAAATGGACAAATTCTGAATATCCCTAAGGGGATGGGGGCGCCATTTATAGATATATCAAGTAGAACTCAAATTCCAGCTAGAGCTATAATAGAGGGTCTTGGTTATGTTGTTTTATGGAATAACGATACACAGACCATAGCTATTCTTGATAAAAAAGACAACTTAAAAGCAACACTAGTGATCGGAAGTAGGTTAGTAAAGCTATCAGGTGGAGAAATAATTGAGATGGATACAGAAGCTATATTAGGTAGTGATGGAAGAACCTATGTCCCTTTACGTTTTGTTAGTCAAGCGTTAGGATTTTTAATACCCGATGATGGATATGCATTTAAAGATGGCGTTCATAAAATAGATTTAATAAATTCCGAAGAAATTAATAAGCTTAGTGTTGTGTTAAATGAAAAGCCATTATATAAAGTTTGGGAAAGTTTTTTTAATGGTAGAAGATATGTGAGTAGGTATAGTTTTATGGATAATCAAGGTAATATTGTAATTGAACCTAAAGAGTTTAGGGATGTAAATAATTTTAGAGAAGGACTTGCTGTAGTTACATACGATAGAAGGTCATATGGGTACATAAATACGGTAGGAGATATGGTAATAGAACCCAATTTTTTTAGAGCATTTGACTTTTTTGAAGGATTTGCTAGAGTTATCTTGTTTGAGGATAGACATGGAATAATAGATAAAGAAGGTAGTATTGTTTTTGCTTTTGATAATAGATCATCTTCTATAATAAGTGATTTTAAAAATGGATTAGCACTTGCAAGAATAAATGGAGAGTATGTATTTATTAATACAGCTGGTGAGATTGTTGTTAGACCAGAAATTAAAGCAAATGATGCTGATAATTTTAGTGAAGATTTAGCCTTGATTAAAAATTATAGTGGATGGGGTTTTATTAACAAAAAAGGCAAAGTAATTATACCGCTTCAATATCTATTTGCGAAAAATTTTTCTGAAGGAATAGCTGCTGTTCAAGATAAAAACAGTAAAAAATGGGGTTATATAAACAAGCAAGGGGATTATATTATCGAACCTAAATACTATGAAGCTGAGACTTTTTCTGAAGGATTAGCTCTTGTAAATATTGGTGAAAGATTCAATAATTATTATGTTTTTATTGATAGGGAAGGGAATTATATAGTAGATCTATATAAAGTTATAGAAAATATACATAAAGAATTTAGTGATACTTGGATATATGATGTGACTAATTTTTCAGAAGGATTTGTAGCAGTAAGTTATAGGACATATATACCTAATGTAATAGGGCCTGTTTCAAACACATCGTATATTGATCAAAAAGGCAATATATTAACAACAATTTATCATGGTCATGGACAATTGGGCTATGGCCATGAATTTAGGGATGGAATAGCAGAAGTTGGAAACTATTATATAAACAACACAGGTAAAATAATTAAGAAATGGTAAGTTAAAATCTGTGTAGGAATATAGGGTTGAATTAAAGTGCGCATCCAAAAGCTAGAGAAAAGCTTTTGGAGGTGCATTTTTATTTTGGCTCTTTAAATTAACACCCTTGTAAAGGACAAATTTTAGACCCCATACTTAATAAATTATCTAATTTCTTGCTAGAGAAATAATTGTAATAACCAGAACGTGATACGTTGGCAAGAGAACAAAGGGCACTAATAGTAAAAGACTTCATTTGAGATATTCTCCTTATTAACTTGAATTGTTCCCCAGTCATATTTCGTTTACATATCATCTCACTTTCTATTTTTTCGAGCTTTTTTATAAAGGCTAACTCTTGCTTGGTTTTCTTGAGTTCCTTCTTTAAGTGTAATATCTGTTGATCTTTACTTAAGACAGAATTAATATTTCTAGGTAAGAGATGTTTATCTTGAAATACTTCTAGACCATGTAAATTGTATTGTTTTTTCCATCGCTTAATTTGTTCTGTAGGTCTGGTTCCTAAATAAGAAATGTCAAAACCACACTTAGTAAACACCTGTTTAGCTGTGTAACCTTCTAATCCTAATATAATAGCTCTTTTTTTAAATTCATTACTATATAAAATTCTATCTATATTAGCATCAAGTACATATTTGTTTTTCTTTAGTTCTTCAATATGATAAGGATTTAGTTTTTATATATTTCCCATAATATCTTCCTGTTTGTATTACTTTAATTTTACTTTGGGGTGTGAGAATTGTCCATTATTATAAATCCAGTCTACTTTGTAAAGCTTTGGGGTGTAGGAGGTGGGGAAAATAATTCGATTTTCCCTTCTACCCGATTAGTCCAAAGACAGTACAGCTACCTCAAATAGTTTACTTGAAACAATGGAAGCTAATTAATGATAATTAAAAATGAGTGGGTATTATTTACAGTAACAATGCAATAAGATAGAATAATATGTATTGTTAGAAAATGAGGAGGGTATAAATGATAGAGGTAAAGAATTTAACTAAAATATATAAGCTTAATAAAAAACAAATGAAAGAGTTAAAATCTAGAACTAATAAAAAAACAGCTGTTAATAATTTAAGTTTTACAGCACATGAAGGAGAAATCTACGGCCTTCTTGGACCTAATGGAGCAGGAAAGACAACAACCTTAAGAAGTATTGCTACCTTGTTAAAACCAACAGAGGGAGAGATTGTTGTACAAGGTTTTGATGTTGTTAAAAAATCAAGTGAAGTAAGAAGAAGAATTGGGTTTTTAACCAATGAATTAAAATTAGATACCCATTTTTCACCAAAGTACACGATGCAATTCTTCGGCAAGCTGTATGGGCTTGACAATGAAACTATAAAAAAAAGAACAGAAGAACTCTTTAAATACTTTGGAATTGATAACTTTTCAAATAAAAAAATAGAGGAACTATCCACAGGGATGAAACAAAAACTATCTATAGCAGTAAGTTTAGTCCATGACCCAGAGGTAGTTATCTTTGATGAGCCTACAAATGGATTAGATATTATTACGGCAAGAGCTGTTACGGATTATTTGTTTGAATTAAAAGAAAAAGGTAAATTAGTCATTGTGTCTACACATATTATGTCTGTAGCAGAAAAGCTATGTGACCGTATAGGGATTATTATTAACGGTGAGTTAAAGGCAGAGGGAAATGTTGCCCAAATATTAGCGTTAACCGATACAGAGGATTTAGAAGATGCATTCTTTGAGTTGTATAAAGCAAGTGTTAAGGAGGAGGCATAAAATGTTAAGTGTTATTATAAAGAAAGAGTTTAAAAGAGTTTTTTCTGATAGAAGGCTAATATTTTCAATGTTTATTCTCCCTGCGGTTAGTATCTTTGCTATGTATTCTATCATGGGGATTGCTCTTGAAGGGATGATGAAAAATTTTGATGAACATACTTCTGTGGTCTATGTATATAATGCCCCTGAATTATTTAAGATGTATGGGTTAGATAATGAATTAAATATGAGTATATCTTTTATTGAAACCAACGAAAATTTTGATAAAATTAAAGAAGATATCCGATTTGGTAGAGTGGATTTACTAGTTGAATTTGAAGAGGGTTTTATGGATATGGTTGATAGCTATGCCACAGGTAATCGTCCAGAAATAAGAACTTTTTATAATCCCTCTGAAGACAATTCAAATATTGCAAGAAACAGATTTAGAACTACTTTATTGTCAACCTTTGAAAATGATATCTTAGCGGAGCGTTTTGGGAATATAGACTATATTACAGTTTTTGATATTGATAGAACTAATCCATCAGAAGGGATTATTCAAGATGATAATAGAGCAACTGGAAAAGGTCTTGCAATGTTACTACCTGTACTTATTACAGTGTTTTTATTCTCAGCGGTTATGGGTATTGGAACAGATACAATTGCAGGGGAAAAAGAGCGTGGCACTATGGCTACCCTTTTATTATCACCTGTAAAAAGAGAAACCATTGCCTTTGGAAAGTTAATAAGCTTAGGACTTGTTTCTATACTTTCAGTACTGTGTTCATTTGCAGGAATTATAGCTTCTATGCCATTTGCTGCAGTTATGTTTTCTGGTGGAGGGGATATGAATATATCAGGGTATCGATTGGATTTTATAGCTTATGTGCAATTATTCTTTATCATGATAGGTATGGCTGGTATTTTCGTTGGCATTATTTCCTTGGTTTCTGTAAGAGCTAAAACAATAAAAGAGGCAAATACATATGCTGCGCCAATTACAATGATTGTTATGATGGGTGCTTTTGCCAATATGTTTTCTCAAGGAACGCCAGAACTTACAAGCTTTGGTATACCTGTTTATGGAAGTGTGGCAGCATTAAAAGCTTTATTAGAATTGGAATTAACTATGGCACAATTCTTTGTTAATATAGGTGGCTCAGCAATAGTCTTGGGTGTAATCATTGTTATGATAACTAAAACCTTTAATGATGAAAATATAATGCTAAATGCATAAAGGTTAATATATAAAGTAATCCTATCTTACAATACAAGATAGGATTATTTTTATAAAAATGATGGATTCTTTAAGAAATATATGATTAAATTAATTGTAGAATACAGAATAAACATATTTAATGATATATTTTTTAAAAAGAGTATGGATACTAATTGTAAAAGTATGGTTAGGAGACTTATAATGAAAATAAATTTGCCAAATGAAGTCATTTCAATTATAGATCAATTACAAGAGTCAGGATATAGTGCTCATGTTGTAGGTGGTTGTGTAAGAGATAGTTTATTAGGAAGAAAACCAGAGGACTGGGATATTACCACCTCTGCAAAACCAGAAGAAGTTAAAAAATTATTTCAGAAAACAATAGATACTGGGCTGCAACATGGTACAGTTACGATATTAATAGACAATAAATCTTACGAAGTAACAACCTATCGAATTGATGGAAAATACTTAGATAATAGAAGACCTGAGTCTGTAGAGTATACACAAGATCTTATTGAAGATTTAAAAAGAAGAGATTTTACAATTAATGCAATGGCATATAATAATGAAGATGGATTAGTTGATGTTTTTGATGGCATTAAGGATTTAAAAGAAGGCATTATAAAATGTGTGGGTAATCCAATAGAACGATTTAACGAAGATGCACTTCGTATGTTAAGGGCCATTAGATTTGCAGCCCAACTGAGCTTTAAGATAGAACAAAATACAGAGATAGCAATAAAAAAGCTTTCGAGAAACATCAATAATATTAGTGCTGAAAGAATTTTAGTAGAACTTACAAAGCTATTAATTTCTAATAATCCTCAATTAATAAAAAAATTATATGAACTCAACCTCCTAGAAAATATAATTCCTGAGTTTCTCCCTTGCTTTGAGACAGAACAAGAAAATCCTCATCATATGTATAATGTAGGAGATCATACATTAAAGACATTAGGGTATATTGAAGGAGATGCAATTCTAAGATGGACTATGTTATTTCATGATATAGGAAAGCCAGCAAAAAAAACAACAGATAAAAAAGGAATTGCTCACTTTTACGGTCATGCAGAAGAAAGTAGCATACTTGCTGAAAGAATATTGAAAAGGTTAAAGGCAGACAATAAAACAATAACAACTGTAAAAAGATTAATCATTCATCATGACTATAGATACAAAGTAAGTTCAAAAACAGTAAGAAAAGCTATATTCAAGGTAGGAGAGGATATTTTTCCATTGCTATTAAAGGTGCAAAAAGCAGATGTTATGGCACAAAGTGAGTATATGAAGGAAGAAAAATTGTTAACAATAGAAAAAATTAATGAGATTTATAAAAAAATAATAGAGGAAAATCAATGTGTAAGCATAAAACAATTAGAAATTACTGGAAAAGATATAATAGCATTAGGCATCAATGAAGGCAAACATATTGGGGAAACTCTAAACTTCCTAATTAACGTCGTATTAGAAGATCCTGAAAAAAATAATACGTTTACCTTATTAGAATTAGCAAAGAAAAAATTAAATATAAAATAAAAATTTCAAATTCACTTTATCCTGTCCTCATATTTTAGTAATTAAAGTCATATAAATAACAGTAGTTGGCTTTATGTAAAATATGAGGTTTTTCTATTGAGTAAAATTAATATCACGAACCACTAAGATCGATTATAGAAAACCTATTAAAAAGGTACATAAATTGATAAAGCAAATAAATGCCAACATAAAATCAGATTATAAGGACTTCTAGAAGTCTTATAATAGGGCTGAAAAACAAACTAAATTGGCAGGGGGGATTGCCGTGATAGAAAACATAAATAAGATAGTAGAAAATTACGGATTTAAAGTGAAAAATTACTATAGAGGAAGAGGTGCTCATATATGTGAGACCAATAAAGGCGTAAAACTCTTAAAAGAAATGGAAACCACAGTTAATAGAACATGGTTTGAGTTTTACGTGAAAAAACATTTAATTGAAAAGGGATTTACGGATGTAGATCAGTTTAACTTAGTGGAAGATAAACCTTTTTATGAATTAAATGACAAAAAGTATATTTTGAAAGATTGGTGTACAGGTAGAGAATGTAATTTATACGATGAGAAAGAAACCATTCAAGCAGTGGAAAACTTAGCTAAGATACATAAAGGGCTTCAAAATGTAAGTTTTCCAGAACATAGTGTTGTGTATAGTAATCTTGGAGATCTTACATATAATTTAAAAAGACATACAAATGAACTAAAAAAAGTACGTAAATATATACGAAATAAAAGTCATTGGTCAGAATTTGATATATTATTTTTGAAAAATTACAGCTATTATTATAGTAAAGCCAAAGAATCCATAAATGGGTTTGAGGTATCAGATTACAATTCTCTTGTAAAAGATGCTCAAAGCAAAGGTCAGGTTTGCCATGGTCAGTATACCCAACATAATGTTTTATTAACAAATAGTTCTACAATGACTGTTAATTTTGAAAAAAGTTGCTTAGACCTTCAGATAATGGATTTATACCATTTCATTAGAAAAGTAATGGAGAAAAACAATTGGAATGCAAATTATGGGATGAAAATGATAGAGGCATATAATAAGGTGAATTCTTTGGATCAAGATGGTTTAGAAATATTATACTTTACGTTATTATATCCAGAAAAGTTTTGGAAAATAGCCAATTACTATTTTAATACAAGAAAAGCCTGGGAGCCAAAATTAAGTTTAGAAAAACTCCAAAAAATAATTACTCAAAAGGAAACAAAACATGAATTTCTATCAATGTTAGAAAAAAGTTGTAAATGATAAGACCCTCTAATAGGGTCTTTTTTTGGTTTATTTACAATTTATTGGGAATAATTAATAATAGTCATTGAAAAGTACAAGTATTATTCACATATTGATGAATATTTAAAAGAAGTATCTTACCATTATTTTACGAAAACATTAAATTTCATTAAAAAAATTTGCTTTTTCATCTTTTTATATTATAATAACTATAACATTTTACATATTTATAAAACAAGTTTTTTTAGAGCGTTAAGGAAAGAGGTAGAACTTAAATGAAAAAAAGCATTAATTTTTCTAAAGTTATTTTTATAATGGGTATATTGCTACTAATATTAATAAATTTAACAGCATGTCAACAAACTACCAATACAAGACCCAATAATAATAATTCAGATGATGAAGAAATTCTAATTGATCAAGAATTTGATAGAATTCTAGGTGTTATTAAAAATGTTGATACGGCAAATAGAAGGTTGTTTGTATACGATATCGAAAATGAAAAATTAGTTACACTTAATATTGATGGGTCAGTTGTATTGCAAAACAAGTTTGGAGAACCAATCACGCTGCAACAGTTTAAGATGGGTGATATGGTAAGGACAAAATATGAGATTAATACACTTGTTCCAGAACAAGTACAAATTACAGCTCAAGTTTGGGAGTTCCAAAGAGTATCCAATGTTATAGTAAATAAAGAAAATCAAACAGTTCAAAGAGGAAATGATCATTTTAAGTATACAGACGAAGTATTGGTTTTGTATAATGGGATTCCTATAGAAATAACAGATGTAACACCAAATGATCAAGTTACATTAAAAGGATATAGAGATAAAGTATGGGTTATTATATTAGACAGTGGACATGGTTTTATTGAACTTAAAAATCATGAATATTTTATTGATGGCATTATAGAAGTTGGATCAAACATTATGGAAGTTATTAAAAGCAGAACTAGGATACCTGTGCCAGTAGGTGTCCATAGAATAGTTATAGACAAACCTCAGCACGATCCAGTTATAAGAGAAGTCATGATTGAAAAAGACCAAGTAGTAATTTTGGACTTAGGAAGAGATGTTCCTAGAGAAGGAGATCTTAAAATAAACCTAGCTCAGTCTGATGTTAAAGTATATATAAATGGCAAAAGATTTGATGACTTATCAAATCCTATAAGATTGCCGTTTGGGGTTTATGTAATAGTTGCAGAAAAAGAGGGTTATTTAAGATACGAAGACAGCATAAACTTTAATCAGCCACAATTTAGTTATCCTATAAATCTTGAAAAACAAGAACAACAAGTAATCTCTAATTATATGCACGTTAATAGTCCATCTAATGTAGAATTGTATTTAAATGGTGATTACATAGGTATGATACCAGTCTCTATACCTATCAAGCCAGGCAATCATTCTATAACACTAAGAAGAGAGGGTTATTTTTCAAAACTATATACTGTAGAAATATTAGATAATGGCAAAGACAGCTTTTTTACTTTTCCAGAACTGGTTAAGATTCAATCTAATACTGAAGGTAATAGTGAAAATGTAAATGAGACAAATGTTCAAGAATAACAAATTTGGGGTATTAGATAAAGAAGGAAAAAATTAATAGGGGTGAAATAATTGAAACACTTAGAAATTTACAATGAATGGATCAATGATGCTTATTTTGATGAGGAAACAAAAGGAGAATTGTTACAAATTAAAGATGAGAATGAAATTAAAGAAAGGTTCTATAAAGAACTAGAGTTTGGAACAGGCGGATTAAGAGGGATAATTGGCCCAGGGACTAATAGAATCAATATTTACACTATAAGGAAAGCAACTCAAGGATTAGCTAATTACATTATTAAACAAGGTAAAGAAGCAGTAAAAAAGGGTGTAGCTATTGCATATGATTCAAGATATATGTCTTATGAATTTGCGCTAGAAACAGCATTAGTCCTTAATGGCAATGGTATAAAAACATTTATGTTTGATACTCTAAAATCAACACCAGAGTTATCTTTTGCGACTAGACAATTAGGATGTGTTTCAGGAGTTGTTATAACGGCTAGTCATAATCCACCAGAATACAATGGTTACAAAGTATATTGGGATGATGGTGCTCAAGTTACATCACCAAAAGACATAGGGATTATCAAAGAAGTTAATGCTATAAAGTCTTTTAAAGAAGTTAATAGACTAGAAATAAATGAAGCAAAGAAAAAAGGCTTATATAACATCATTGGCAAAGATATGGATGAATTATATATTGGTGAATTAAAAAAGTTAATACTTAATCAAGAGGCAATTAACCAAGAAGGGGATAATTTAAAGATCGTATATACACCACTTCATGGAACAGGAAATATTCCGGTACAAAGAATTTTAAATGAAGTGGGATTCTCACAGGTCTATGTGGTACCAGAACAAGCAGAACCAGATAGTAATTTCTCTACTGTTGGTTATCCAAATCCAGAGGATATGAATGTGTATACATTAGCAATAGATTTAGCAAGGAAAACACAAGGAGATATAATCTTAGCCACAGATCCGGATGCAGATAGAATTGGTGTATTGGTAAAGGGCGAAGAGGAATACATTCCTTTAACAGGAAATATGTTAGGGGTATTGATTGCTGACTATATACTTACTAAAAGAATTGAAAATAGCGATTTTCCTTCAAATGGTGCTTTAATTAAAACCATTGTTTCAACAAATATGATTAATGAAGTAGCTAAGTACTATGGTGTGACATTAATTGAAGTTCTTACTGGATTTAAATATATAGGTGAAAAGATAAAAGAATTTGAACAAACTGGTGATTACACATATTTATTTGGTTTTGAAGAAAGTTATGGGTATTTAATAGGTACTCATGCAAGGGATAAAGATGCAATAGTTGCAACTATGACCCTTTGTGAAATAGCTGCTTATTATAAAACCAAAGGATTGACCTTATGGGAAGGTATGTTGTCCCTTTATGAAAAGTACGGATATTTCAAAGAAACCCAACAATCAATTACCCTTAAGGGCATTGATGGTATAGAGAAAATGAATACAATGTTGAAAGAACTAAGAAATAACCAATTAAGTAATATTGGTAACAACAAGGTATTGTCAACCATAGATTATCTAAATGAAAAAGCCACTGGGTTACCAAAGTCCAATGTATTGTACTTTGAATTGGAAAACAA
Organism: Natranaerovirga pectinivora; assembly: GCF_004342165.1. NCBI lineage: Bacteria > Bacillati > Bacillota > Clostridia > Lachnospirales > Natranaerovirgaceae > Natranaerovirga > Natranaerovirga pectinivora. The sequence goes on from NZ_SMAL01000007.1 coordinate 20,242, forward strand.
TGGATGGGTTTGTGTAAGACCATCAGGCACTGAACCAAAAGTAAAAATATATTTTGGTATTAAAGGGATTTCAATGGAGGATACCCATAAAAAACTAAATGATCTTCAAGATGATTTTATGAAAATAATGGAAAACAAATAAATGTAAGTAAGCAATAGTACTGTCCTACCTACTTTGTTATAGTTAATATTCTAAAACCATAATTAGAGAAATAGAATATAAAAAAAGAGCTAAGGTGATTTATTACATGAAGAAAATTTTATTTTTAGTAGTCCTATTGTCTTTAATACTTACAGCATGTAAAACAGAAAAAATAGATCAAGGTAATCGAAAAAGTGATTTAGAATTTACTGTTATTGATGAGGATGATGCACCTCAAGAGATAATAAATATGATAGAAAATCAAAAGCAGGAGCCCTTTAGATTTAGTTATGCTAATGGCAATGATCTATATATAGTTGTTGGATATGGAGAGCAACCAACTGGAGGGTATAGTATACAGGTTAAAGACTTATATGTGACAGAAAATGCTATTGTCATTGATACAGATTTAATAGGACCGTCGAAAGAAGACTTAGTAACAATGGCTTTAACATATCCTAGAGTTATAGTAAAGACAGAGTACATAGACAAACCTGTTTATTACAACTAAATGATCTAATAAATTAGAAAAGATATTCTTACAAATTACTTTGTATGAATATCTTTTTTTACGCTATAAAAAGTAATATAAGGTGAATTCAGATAAGAAATTATGAAATATTTTTTAGAGTGACCAAGTCGCTGTGTTCATATTATACATTAAAGGAAATATTTACTTTCTGACAAAAAGTAGATGTAGGCCTCCGTTTATGTTAAAATATAAACATATTATAATTAAATATTCATTGGGGGGAATAATCATGAAACTTTTGGATAAAATAGAAATGTTAGAGTGGATAAAAATAATAATATTTTCTTTACTTGTTATCTTATTATTCCATTGGATTATTTGGCCTATTCGTGTATATGGACGTTCCATGGAAAAAACTCTTTATCATAATGATTTTATGATCATCTCTAAAGCCATTACATTTATTAACCCCATTGAAAATGGAGACATTATAGTAATAGAGGTTCCTATGGATGATAAGGAGGCTCTAGCTGTAAAAAGAATAATTGGAGTAAGTGGCGACCATGTTATTATAAAAGATGAAGATGTTTATGTTAATGGTATAAAAATTAACGAAGATTATATATTAGGTAAAACATATGGTGATATAGATACTATAGTAGAAAATGGTTATGTTTTTGTACTAGGAGACAATAGACAAATAAGTAAAGATAGCCGAGATTTTGGGTCTATTCCACTTAACAAAATAAGAGGAAAAGTTATAGTTAATTTTAGATTTATGTAACATTTTGTTGATACCATAAAATGTTTTAGCACAATAGAAATATCTGTTAAAATAGATTAATTCTTGGAGGTTTATTTATAAGATTTAAGATATGTCAGAAAATTTCTTGACTTTTGCCGCTTTTTATGCTATCATGAAAAAAGTCGGAATAGATGAGGTGATTAATGTTGATTGCAAAAGAAGACATTATACAAGTGAAACGACGTATGGATGAATATGTTGGAAGCCGAGTAAAAGTCAGAGCCAATAAAGGTCGTAAAAAAGTTGTTGTAAAAGAAGGTGTTTTAGAAAACACTTATCCTAGTATATTCGTAGTAAAAGTTCAAAATGAATTACAAGATTCTTATAGAAGAGTTTCATACAGCTATACAGATATTTTAACACATACCGTTGAATTATCATTATGTCGTGAAAACTAAATAATTAGTCATAAAATCCGTCCTATCTTTAATATAATTATATAGACAAAGATTAGGAGGGATTTTTTTGGCGTTAAATTTAATTAGAAAAGATATACAAATGACTAAAACGAAAGGAACTTCAGTAGTTCAAATTACATTAGATGATGATTTTAATGTACCAGATATAAAACCAGACATTCACAAAATTATACAGGAACGTGCAGATATTAAAGTAAATAACATAGAAACTATGAATGACAAAGTTAAAGTAAAAGGTGAATTAGAATTTACAGTATTATATTTAACAGACACAGATGATAAACCTGTACATAGTTTAACAAACTCAATGCATTTCGATGAGGTTGTTAATATGGATGGAATACTAGAAGATGATGATATTAGATTAGCATGCAATATTGAGAATATGATGACCAGTGTTATTAATTCTAGAAAACTCAGCGCAAAGGGCATATTAGAATTAAAGGCAGTAGCGGAGGAAGGCTATTTTATCAATGTGGCAACGGATGTTGAAAGCGAAAGCAACTACCAAAACATTAAAGAGCCTATTAGAGTAAGTCAAGTTTTTACAAGTAAAAAAGATACTTATAGGGTAAGGGACGAACTAGCAATACCTAATAGCAAACCAAATATTATGGAAATCTTATGGAGCAATGCTTCTATAAGAAATCCAGAAGTAAGATTATTAGATGATAAAATAAGTGTAAAAGGTGATATAGCTCTCTTTGTACTTTATATAGGGGAGACGGATGATAAACCTGTAGAATTTGTAGAATTTGAATTGCCTTACAATGGTATGTTAGAAGCAGATGGTTGTCTAGAAGAAATGATTGCTAATGTATCAATGGAAATATTCCAAAAGGATATTCAAGTTAGACCAGATTTAGACGGTGAAGAAAGAGTCTTAGATGTCGAAATAATAACAGAACTAGATATAAAAATTTATGAACAAGAAGATGTAAATGTTCTAAGAGATATCTACTCACCATCTAAAGACGTAGTAATAAAAACAAAACCTGTTACTTATGAAAATATTTTATTAAAAAATCAAACTCAATGCAAAGTGTCTGAGAAGATTGGGATAAAAGACGGAGAGCCATCTATTCTACAAATCTGTTATGCAGATGGAGATATCAAAATCGATGATGTTGAAATCACAGAAGATGGTATAGAAGTTGAAGGTGTAGTAACAGTGCAAATAATTTATGTTGCAGCTGACGATAAGACGCCTATAAATGTAATCAAAGATGTGATACCTTTTACACATTTAATAGATGCTAAAGGTATTAATGATAGTTGCATCTATAATGTGAAACCATCCATTGATTATATTAGTTGCAATATGCTTGATGATCAAGAAGTTGAAATCAGAAGTGGTATCAACTTAAATACTATGGTCTTTGAACAATTAACTAGAAATGTAATAGTAGATCTAGAAGAACAAGAATTAGAAATGAAGAAAATATACGATTTACCAAGTGTAGTAGGTTATATTGTTAAAAAAGGGGAAAGCCTTTGGGATATAGCTAAAAAATACTATACAACAACTGATAAAATAAGGGAAATAAATGGATTGTCAGCAGAACAGGAAGTAAAAGCAGGAGATAAAATCATAATAATTAAAAATGTTGAAGCCATTATAGCAAACTAATGAATAGCCGTATTACTTGTAAAAAGTAATACGGCTATTTTACTTTATAGAAAATTACTATTTCCTATAAAGTAAAAATATTGATTAAATGCGCTGCATTTTTCTAACACAGTTAGAAAAAGCTTGATGCGCAGGAACAATATGACTTCTAATAAGCCATTAATAAATGTTTTTGAGAGTGACGAAGTCACTTTGTTCTATAAAAAAGTCTTGACATTTAACGATTACGAATGTAATATATAGTTAATACTACAATCGTAATACTACTACTGATTAAAAGGGGGGGTTAATGTGAAAGATGTAAGCAAACATTTAAAATCTATCAATGACTTTAGTCTTTTATATCCAATGGGTAAAGAGAATTCCTTTCAAAAGCTTAGTGAGATTGTATGTAATGACTTATCAATTGATTATATTTGTTCATTCTTAAGCAAAAAGGAAAATGAACAAAGAAAGATACGTGGTATCTTAACAGATATCCCTAATGATGAAGAGGTTATAACATATCGTAGTATGGTATATAAAGATTTAAAAAACCATCCGGAGTTTTGTATTAAAGTAGAGGAAGCTCTTGAGGAAATTGAATTGTTAAATGAATATGGAAAGACAAAAAAAGACTGGGATAGCTCTAATTTATGGGAGCTTGTTAGTAGACTAAAAGAATTAGAGGTATATATAGAATGTATAAAAAAACTAAAAAGTAGCATAGAGCTTTCCAGTTTTGAATCAGAAGGACTTAAAAATCTCAATGCCTATGTAAATGGTATATATAATGACAGTGGCTTTTCAGAGTTTCAAGAAGATGTTGAAAAAATTGGGTATGATATTTCTGCAATTAAAAGTATTTCGCTTGGTGTAAATCTAGATGAGAACTTAAACCCAATAGAAGCTGGTATCGTATCCATAAATAGCGAAGCCTTTAAGGGACAAACGTTTCTTAAAAACTTTTTAACATATCATAAAAAAAGAAGTAGCAACAACACTTCTGACTTGTTTCAAGGGATGACTTATTTTAAACATACTGCTAGTAATGGCATTAATCCCTTAATGAATAATTTAACAAAAATTGTTGAAAACATGTTACAGCCAATTGTGAAAGATCTAAAAAAAACATTGAAAAAATATATGAATGTTAGTGGATTGGCGTTGGTTAATATAGCTGATGAAATACGCTTTTATATAAGATTTTTAGAGTTAGAAAAAAAAATCAAGGATATAGGGTTGCCGGTATGCATTGGGCAAACCAACCCAATTAATGATAGTGAGTGTAAACTAGAGGATTTTTATAATATTAAGTTAGCAATATGTAAGTTAAAAGGAGAAATTCAACACGATATTATTAGAAATGATTTGATTTTTACTAAGGACCAAAGGATTTTTATTTTAACTGGTCCCAATCGTGGTGGAAAAACCATATTTACTCAAGGTATTGGATTAGCCTTTTTATTTTTTAACAGTGGTGTATTTATTCCTTGTGCCAACGGCGTTATGAAACCTTGTGATAATATTTTTACTCACTTTCCAGCTGATGAGAACAGTACTGTTGAAATGGGTAGATTAGGTGAAGAGTCTAATCGCTTAAGTGATATTTGTGGTAAAGCCACCTCCAAAAGCTTGATTTTGTTTAATGAATCCTTTGCAACCACAAGTCATACAGAATCTTTATTTATAGCAAAAGATGTAGTGAAATACTTGTGTTATCTAGGTGCAAGAACATGTTTTAATACACATATTCATGAGCTTGCCGAATCCGTAGAAGAAATTAATAAAGAGATAGATGCAGCCCATAATGCGGTAAGTTTAGTGATGGGTTTGGAAAATGGAGAACGCTCTTTCAAAGTTAAAATATCAAAGCCTCAAGGCATAAGCTTTGCAAGGGATATTGCTTATAAATATGGCATCACATTTGAACAATTAAAAAACAGAAGAATTATTAGTTAAGCACATCCAATATTAATATATATACTCAATAGAAAAGTCCTTTTAATAAGGGCTTTTTTACTTTACCCTACAAGTTCTCTTTGCTATAAAGTAAAAAGCTGATTAAAAGTCATTAACTTTGATATATTTGTATTTTATGATATAATTGGACCAAATAAAAACTATGTTTATAAAAGTTTCTCTTGTAGATTATAATAAGAATATAGTGAATAGATAGAGATGAAAGGATTGAGAAATATGGAGATGACAGAAGATAAATGGATAGATTCAATAGATATAAAATCTTTTTTAAAAACAGCTTGGGGGACATCAGGTTTTAAAGCACCTACTTTTATTCAAAAACAAGCAATTCCATTAATTCTAGAAGGAAAAGATGTCATTGCAGAATCACCAACAGGCTCAGGAAAAACCTTAGCCTATTTAGTACCATTATTAAATAAGATTGACCCAGAAAAGAAAGAATTACAAGTCGTGGTGTTAGCCCCTTCCCATGAATTGGTTATGCAAATATTGGGTGTGATTCAAAACTGGACAAAAGGAACGACTATTAGAAGTGAAGGCATCATTGGTGGGGCTAATATAAAACGTCAAGTAGAAAACTTAAGAAGCCATCCACATATAATTGTTGCAAGTACAGGTAGATTGATTGAATTAATCAAAATGAAAAAAGTGAAAATGCATGAAGTAAAGACAATTGTAGTAGATGAATTTGATGTACTTATTGCACAGGAACATGTTGATAATGTAAAAAACATCATAAAAACCACTTTAAGAGATAGACAGTTAGTATTCTTCTCAGCTACCCTATCTGATCGTACAAGCCAGATTGGTAGTGAGGTAATGAAGGATCCAGAAACCATAATAATTAATAAAGATGAAGGCATTCCTTCTATAACGGAACATTATTATATTGTATGTGACCAAAGAGATAAAATCGACTATATAAGAAAAATTGTAAGATCATCTCCAAATGTGAAAGCCTTAGCATTTATTAATGATGTTGAAAAACTATCCATTATAAGTGAAAAATTAAAATTTAAAAATATGCCACTAGGTATACTAACAAGTGAATCTTCTAAAAGTGAGAGAAAAGAGGCACTTATTAATTTTAGAAGGGGCAAATTCCCATTACTAATAGCCACAGATGTAGCAGCTAGAGGGTTAGATATTGAAGGGCTAACCCATGTCATTAATTGGGATCTGCCTAGTAGTCCAAAACAGTATATTCACAGAGCAGGACGAACAGGAAGAATGGGAGCACAAGGCACGGTGGTATCAACGGTGACTCAAGGTGAAGAAAATATATTAATGAGAATGGCGAGTAAAGCAGAGATAACCATTACAAAGAAAAGACTGGTTCAAGGGGAAATGGCTGACACAACAAATAGAAAACCAACTTCAAATGATAGTAAAAAAAAGAGCTCAACAATTACCTCAAAAACCAAATACCAACCTAAAAATAATGGCAATAGAAATAACAAGAAAAAATAGAATAAAAGATCAAACTAAAATAGCTATTAGGAAGGGACCTAATAGCTGTTTTGTAATTTCAATGGTTTGTATAAGTTTTTTTGGAGATGTACCCCTATATTTTTATGTTGAATTCCAAGTTATATTTGTATATAATATTTAGTATACAAGATACAAGGTGAGGGCATCTATGGAAAGTATACATTTAAAAGCAAGAGCAAAAATAAATTTAGCTTTAGACATTCTTAATCGTAGGCCAGACGGCTATCATGAAGTAAGAATGATTATGCAGACGATTAATTTATTTGATCGATTATATTTAAAAAAGATAAATAAGCCGGAAATAATTATTAAAACAAATCTGCCCTTTATTCCAACAGATAATAATAATTTAGTGTATAAAGCCGCTGATCTAATAAGAAAAGAATTTGATATTTCTCAAGGTCTGTATATTCAATTGCATAAAGTAATACCTGTTGCAGCTGGATTAGCAGGTGGAAGCAGTGATGCAGCTGCTGTGCTAACAGGGTTAAATACTTTGTATAATCTTAACTTATCAAATAAAGACTTAATGGCATTAGGTGTTACTATTGGTGCCGATGTTCCTTACTGCATAATGAGGGGAACTGCATTGGCTGAAGGCATAGGAGAAAAACTAACACCATTAGATCCAATGCCCAATTGTTACATATTAATTGTGAAGCCTAATATTAATGTTTCAACAGCTTATGTATACTCAAAGGTGAATATAAATGAATTTGAAACCAGGCCAAATATTGATAAGATGATAGAAGCTATTAAAAGTAGTGATTTAAATAAAATATCTAGTTGTATGGGAAATGTACTAGAAACCGTTACTATAAAAGAATACCCAGTTATTGATAAGTTGAAAAGATTAATGCTTGAAAAAGGAGCTATTGGGTCTATGATGAGTGGTAGTGGACCTACAGTTTTTGGAATTTTTGATGATAAGATTAAAGCTAGAAAAGCGTTGTATGATTTTAAGATAGATAGTAGTAGTGTAAAACAAGCGTTTTTAACAACGATTTTTAATAGGAAAGGGTAGGGGAAGATGGAGGACAATTTAAGAGTTAATCTAAATGAATATTTACCTTTACGAGATGTAGTATTTAATACATTACGAAAAGCAATATTAAAGGGAGAGTTAGTTCCAGGGGAAAGATTAATGGAAAAACAATTAGCAGATCGCTTAGGTGTTAGTAGAACGCCAATTCGTGAGGCTATTAGAAAGCTAGAATTAGAAGGATTAGTCGCTATGGTGCCTAGAAAAGGTGCAGAAGTAGCTAGAATAACTGAAAAAGATTTAAGAGATGTATTAGAAGTTAGATGTGCATTGGAAGAGTTAGCAGTAAAAATAGCCTGTGAAAAAATGACACCAGAGACAATAGAAAAATTAAGAGAAACAATGAATGCTTTCAATGTGGCAGTAAATCAAAAAGATGTAGAAAAAATTGTTGAAAAAGATGTAGAGTTTCACGATGTCATATTCAATGCAACAGAAAATGAAAAACTAATCCAAATCATTAATAATTTAAGGGAACAAATATATAGATTTAGGGTAGAATATATTAGAAAATCAGATAATCATATGGATTTAGTTAGAGAACATGAGCAAATTTTAAATGCAATAGAAAACCAAAATGTTGCCAAAGCAAAAGATGTGGCTCAACAGCATATTTTAAATCAAGAAATGACTGTTATAAAACTAATAAAAGATATTGACTAATAAATTATTATGTTAAAAAAAGGCTAAGATGTATAATCTTGGCCTTTTTTTTTAATACTATTAACTAGTAATGTTAAAAAATAATGTAAAGAGGGACATATTATGGAAGAGATTATATATAAATTAAAGGCGAATTTTACTTTAAACGTTGTTATTTTTATGATCATTATTAGTTTAATTTTATATTATATAGACAGAAAAAAATTTATTGAACAGGAATACAAAACCGAGGAAAAAGTGGCAAAAATATTAAGCTATATATATTTCTTTGGAAGTCTTGGGCTTTTTATTGCATTAAGATTTTTACCATAAAGGAGGGTCACTATGGAAGAAAATAAAAGGACAACCCATAATGCAGGACATAAGATTATTGTTCCATTCACTAAAGATATTGATGAGAATATAAAAACCTTTGAAATGTTATTTGAAGGGAGTGGGGATGTTGTAAAAAGAAAATTTCCCATAGGAGAAAAAAATCAATTTTCCGCCTATATAGCCTATATTGATGTTATGGTTGATCGTACGGTTATTGAACGGTCCATACTAGGACAAATTATGCTGCAAGTAAGGCAGGCGCCTAAAGATATAGATGACTATTCAATAGAAGAAAAAGTAAACTTTGTAAAAAATGGTGCATTTGCAACTGCAGATGTAAGTGAAATAACATCAATGGATGAAGTTGCGCTGGCAGTTCTTGCTGGGGATACCATATTTTTTCTTGATGGATATGATAAAGCATTAAAAGTAGCTACTAGAGGTTTTCCTAACAGGGGAATTCAAGAGCCTGATACAGAAGTCGTTATAAGAGGATCTAAAGAAGGCTTTAGTGAAGCATTTAGATTTAACACGGTATTAATAAGACGTAGAATAAGAGATACACGACTTAAGGTAAAACAAACACAGGTAGGTGTTAGATCAAGAACAGATATAGGCATTATGTATATAGAAGGATTGGTAAGACCAAGTATATTGAAGGAAGTAGAAGATCGATTAAAAAAGTTTAAAGTAGATGCAATCTTTGAAAGTGGTCAGTTAGAACAGCTAATAGAAGATGATTGGCTATCACCTTTTCCACAGTTCCAAGTAACTCAGAGACCTGATAAAGCTGCTTCAGCAATTTTAGAAGGTCGAGTGGTACTGATCATTGACAATACACCCTTTGTATTGATATTACCAACAACTTTAAATAGTTTCTTTCAAGCATCAGAAGATTATTATAACCGATGGCATATTATGACTCTAGTAAGGTTATTAAGATTTGTTGCAGCATTTTTTGCCATTGCCTTACCTGGATTATATATAGCCCTGACAACATATCATCCGTCTATGTTGCCCACATCTCTGGTGTTTTCTTTTGCAGCTGCCAGAGAAGGGGTGCCCTTTCCTGTGGTAGTTGAGATAGTCCTTATGGAATTGGCCTTTGAATTATTACGGGAGGCTGGTATTCGTTTGCCTGGACCAATAGGTAGTACCATTGGTATTGTTGGCGGTTTGATTATTGGACAGTCTGCTGTAGAGGCTAATTTGGTTAGTCCTATTATTGTCATAGTAGTTGCTTTAACGGCTATTTCAGCATTTACTGTGCCTGGTCAATCTTTAACAGAAGCCTTTAGAATTCTTAAGTTTTTCATCATTGGTGCCTCAGCTGTTTTAGGCTTATTAGGTTTTTGGTTGGCGTTATTAGTGATACTAATACATTTGGCATCATTAAAAAGTTTCAATATTCCTTATTTAGTACCTTATGTATCCAGTAACTTAAATGATTACAATGACTTAAAAGATACATTGATTAGGCCGCCAAGTTTTCTAATGAAAAGAAGACCAATATTTACAAATTGGAGAGAAAGAAGAAGGCTGGTTATTAAGAAGAAGGAATAGATTGAAGCCAGTACCTTGAGTACGAAAGGAATGGGAGTATGTTTTCAGCAAATGATAGAATTTCTATAAGACAATTAAAAGTCTTATTAATGTTAAATTTATTTGGCACCACCAGCTTAATATTGCCTAGAATGGCAGCTGAAACAGCAGGTAGAGATGGATGGATTTCTGTTGCATTAGGGACAGTTTTTGCAATTGTATATGCAGTAATTATTTTGCATTTGGCATATAAATTCCCCCATAAAACTTTATTTGAGTATACAGAAACGTTGGCAGGGAGAATTATTACCTTTATCATTGCTTTTATATTTATTACAAGATTAGTATTGGCCGCTTCTTTTGGTTTAAGATTATTTAGTGAATTAATAAAGGAGGCCCTACTAGAGAATACCCCTATAGAAGTTATTATAATGTCTATGCTATTAGTGGTTTTATATATAGCAAGAAAGGGATATGAATGTAGAGCAAGGGTAGCAGAAATAATCGTATGGATTGTTTTTATACCTATAATACTAGTCCTTTTATTTGCCATACCACAAGTTAATTTTAGTAGAGTATTGCCTGTATTTGTAAGTAGCCCACAAGATATATTTATGGGCGCATATGTCATATCTTTGACTTATTCTGCTATTGATCTTTTATTAATAGCCATTCCTTATACAGATAAGCCTAGAAAAACAAGAAGACCTGTAATCAGTGCAATTGTACTAATAGGCATTTTTAATGTATTTTTATGTATTATTACCTTTGGATTATTTGGCGATATTGGAACACAAAGGCAAATATGGCCTGTTATGAATATAATGCAAGTTGTTAAATTGCCAGGAGCCCTTTTAGAAAGACAGGACGCATTAATGATATCTTTTTGGATACTAAGTATATTTGCAGTTATAAACGCTTATGTATTTTTTATAAGTGTTATTACACAAAAAGTATTTAAACTAAAGGAGCAAAATTTTTTAGTATTACCTTTACTACCAATAATATTTTTAATTGCATTAATACCAGATAATGTGGTTCAAATTTATGAGTATACGAAAAATATTATGTCTTATATGGGATTGTTTTTATTGGTGTTTTTACCTTTAGCCCTTATATTCTTAGCTAGAATAAAAAAAGTAGGTGAGAGCTAATGAAGTTAATAAAATACTTGTGCATCATTTTAATACCATTACTGCTAGTAGGATGTTGGGATCAAGTAGAACTGAATGAACGAGATTATGTGGTTTCTATTGGCATTGATTATATTGATGAGGCCGTACATTTTACCTATAATTTACCAAATTTACCAGTGGTAACAGGACAAGGGGATGGAGATGAGAAAAGCTTTATTAAAGTCATAGAGGCCAATACTTTATATGAATCCAATAAAATATTTGGTTCTAGATCAAAAAGAAAGTTGAATTTTGATCATGCTAAAGTAGTCATATTTGGAGAAGGTGTATTAAACAATAAAACAGTGTTCACAAAAATTTTAGATGAGTTTGAAAGAAACCCTCATTTTGCACGTACAGTTATGGTCCTTGCAGTAGAAGAAGAGGCAGAAGAAATGATAGAGCTAGAAATAGAGGGTAGTAATGATATGGGAATGCACCTAATGGGATTATATGAAAATAATCAGTATGATGTGTTAAAAGCAGCAGAGTTAACATTAGGAGACTTAATCAATAGTATTAATGAAAGAGATGGTACCGTATTAATCCCAAGAGTAAAGCTAGAAGAAGATGAGCCTATGATTGAGGGTCTTGGATTGGTAATAAATTATGAATTTCGGGATTGGTTATCACGAGAAGATGTAGAGAAAATGAGCTGGGTAACGGGAAAAGGAAAGGGAACCAGTGTGGTTACTTCATTTGAAGAAGGAAATGAAGAGGAAGAAGTAACGATAGAAATAACAAAGATGGAAACAAGTTTGAAATTTGATGAAAAAGAGGGTGAATTTCGCATTAGCGTTGATATCATTACTGAAGCAGATGTTAAGGCCTATACATTAAACCCTCAATACAGCTTATTTGAAGAAGAGAATATAAGAAAATTAGAGGATAAAACAAAAAATATTTTGGAAGAAGAAACAAAGGACTTTATAACAATGATACAAGATGAGTATGGTATAGATTTATTTAATATGTTGGATCAAATGGCCATTAAGAATAGAAAACTCTGGATAAAACATAACGAAAATTGGGATGATGTTTTCGCTAAAGCAAATATAGAAGTCGAAGCAAAAGTAGATATAAGAAGAATAGGTGTTGCAAAATAAAATTTTACAACTCGTATAATACTTTCCATTTTTGGTAACAATTAAAATATAGTATTAGAAACGGGGGATAAAACCAATGAATAAAAAGATTTTAAGAGAAGGTATAATAATAACAATAGCACTAAGTTTAGGCTTATTAAGCACATTTTTGATAAGTATAGCAAGAGAAAAACCAGCTGGTGAAGTACAACAAGCATTAGCCAGTCAAATCATTAGATTTCACGTTCTAGCTAACAGTGATACAGCAGAGGATCAAGCATTAAAAAATAAAGTAAGAGATGCTGTATTAGAAGATATGGAAGAAATACTATCTGCAACAGAAAATATTGAAGAAACCCGATCAATTATTAATGATAATCTTGATAGAATAAAAGCAGTTTCAGAAAATATAATAAAAGAAAATGATAAAGCATACAAAGTGAATGTTAAATTAGAAAATGCTTTGTTTCCCACAAGAGCATATAGTGATATGATTCTACCTACAGGAGAATATGAAGCATTAAGAATAGAAATTGGGGAAGCCAAGGGCCAGAATTGGTGGTGTGTAATGTTTCCACCTCTATGTTTTGTAGATTCTACACATAGTTTTATTCCAGAAAATACCCAAAAAACCCTTCAAAATGTATTAACAGAAGAAGAATATAAGGGAATATTACAAGCACAAAAAGAAGAAGACATACCATTGGTAGTAAGATTTAAAATATTAGATGTGGTTAACGATACAACTGCAAGACAAAAAGAAAAAAATACGGGGATAATGGCAAAATTATTTGGCAGACCCTTTATGAGTCGATAAATCGACTCTTTTTTTTATAGAAAAGTTCTATTTCCTATAAAGGATACACTAATAAATCTATTGAATAATTGGTGTATTAAGGTTAAAATAAAAAAGAATACTTTTTAGTAAATAAATAACATAGTATTATATTATATAGATTTAAGATTAGGAGAAAAATGCGTATGAAGCAAATTAATTTAGTTGTATTATTTGGAGGACAATCTTCAGAACACGAGGTTTCTTGTGTATCAGCAACTACAGTCATTGAGAATATAGATAGCAATAATTATAAAGTAATTCCGGTAGGTATTACAAAAGAAGGAAAATGGTTACTCTATGAAGGAAAAGATTTAACAGAATTAAAATCAGGGGAATGGATTAATAAATCAAAACCAGCATTTATATCACCAGATGCAAGTGAAAAAGCTTTATATATTATAGAGAAAAATAGTTATAAAAAAGAACAAATAGATGTGGTTTTTCCCGTTTTACATGGGATGTTTGGAGAAGATGGAACAATTCAAGGGTTATTAGAATTGGCTAAAATACCTTATGTTGGTTGTGGGGTATTTACTTCAAGTGCGTCCATGGATAAACATTATACAAAAATAGTTGTAGATCAATTAGGCATTGATCAAGCAAAACATATTACAATATCAAAATATGATTTAAATGAAATGGAAAATATCATAGAACAAATTGAAGGAAAATTAGTATATCCTATGTTTATAAAACCATCAAATGCAGGTTCATCTGTAGGTATATCAAAAGCTAAAAATAGAGAAGAGCTTGTTGAAGGGATTAGGAAAGCTGCTGTTCATGATAGAAAAATCATTATAGAAGAAGGCATTATAGGAAGAGAAATAGAATGTGCAGTATTAGGTGGCATAAGTCCTAAAGCTTCAGGATTAGGTGAAGTTGTTGCGGCAGCAGAATTCTATGATTATGATGCAAAATATAATAACAACGAATCTAAAACAATTATCAATCCAGAATTGCCAAAAGTAGTGGCAGATGAAATACGAAAAAATGCAGTACAAATTTTCACAGCACTAGATGGCTATGGATTAAGTAGAGTAGATTTTTTTGTTGAGAAAGATACCAATAGAATAATATTTAATGAAATTAATACATTGCCAGGATTTACTTCAATAAGTATGTATCCTATGTTATGGGAAGAAAAAGGCATTTCTAAAAAAGAACTAATAGATAAATTAATTCAATTAGGCATTAAGAGGTATAATTAGGAGGCTATAATGGATACAAGACCTATTGGCGTTTTTGATTCGGGTGTAGGTGGGCTGACGGTGGCAAAAGAGATAATGGCACTCCTACCCAATGAAAAGGTTATATATTTTGGTGACACAGCTAGAGTTCCTTATGGGAGCAAATCAAAAACAACTATTGTAAGATATTCACAGCAAATCGTTAGATTTTTACTTACGGAAGATGTGAAAGCCATAGTAATAGCATGTAATACAGCAAATTCCTATGCATTAGAGGAAGTAAAGGAAATGTTTAGCATACCAATTATAGGTGTTGCATTACCAGGCGCTGAAATGGCTGTTAATGCAACTCAAAATTACAAAATTGGTGTTATAGGGACAGAGGGCACAATAAAAAGTGAAATATATAGTAAATTAATAAATCAAATTAACCCAGGGGCAGAAGTTATCGGAAAAGCGTGTCCTTTATTTGTTCCATTAGTTGAAGAAGGGTTAATAAACGATAGTGTGACGGAAGAGATTGCTAGAAGGTATTTGGATGATTTTAAACAAAAACCTGTAGATACGGTTGTATTAGGATGTACCCATTATCCACTAATAGAAGATGTTATTCAAAAAATTATGGGTGATAAAGTGTATTTGGTTAATCCAGCATTTGAAACGGCTAAAAATTTAAAAGATTTATTAATTAAAAATAACATAGAGAATTCAGAGATTAATACAAATCATCACCATTACTTCTATGTAAGCGATAGAGCTGAAAAATTTGAAGAATTTGCAAAAATAATTCTAAATTACCCAATGATGCCTGTTAAACAAATAAATATAGAAGATTATTAAGAGGTGACTAATGACAAAAGATGTAATAATATCAATAAAGGGTATACAGTCTGATTTAGTTGAAAGTGATTCTGTAGAAATGATAACAACTGGAACCTATTATATAAAAAATGAAAAACACTATGTGAATTATATAGATAGAGATCTTAAGGAAGATAGTGAAACAAATACAACCATTAAGATAACAAATGATAAGGTTGATTTAATACGTTTTGGTGGGGTTTCTACTCATATGATATTTGAGCTTAATAAAAAGCACATCACCCATTATGATACACCATTTGGATCCCTTCAAATGGGCATTCAAACAAAAAAAATTAACATAGACAATTCAGTAAGTCATCTAAATGTTCAAATCACCTATAATTTAGAGGTGAACAATAATTTTGTAAGTGAAAATTTATTTGAATTAAAAGTTCAAAGTAAAAAAGACTCAAAGATTCAATTAAGAGAATTTAAAGATGAAGTTACGGAGGAGGACCACTTGTGAAAATAAGGAAGGCTATTATTCCTGCAGCAGGACTTGGAACAAGATTTTTACCTGCCACAAAAGCTCAACCTAAAGAAATGCTTCCCATTGTTGACAAACCAACCATACAATATATTGTTGAAGAAGCTGTAGCATCAGGAATAGAAGACATCATTATTGTAACGGGAAGAAATAAACGTTCAATAGAAGATCATTTTGATAAATCTATAGAGCTAGAATTAGAATTAGAAAGTAAAAACAAAGCAGACTTACTTGAAATTGCAAGAAAAGTGTCTGAAATTGCTAATATACATTACATACGTCAAAAAGAGCCTAAAGGATTAGGTCATGCAATACTAATGGCTAAAAATTTTATAGGGAATGAACCCTTTGCAGTATTGCTAGGGGATGATATAGTCGTTTCTAAAGAGCCTTGTTTAAAGCAAATGGTAAATATATTTAACGAATACAAGACCTCAATTTTAGGGGTCCAAGAAGTTGATAAAGAAGATGTTAATAAATACGGCATAATTAAAAGCAAACATATTGAAAACAGAGTCTATAAAGTAAGTGATTTAATCGAAAAACCATCTATTAAAGAAGCGCCTTCTAATATAGCCATATTAGGTAGATACATAATAACGCCAAGAATTTTTCATTATTTAGAAAGCCAAGAAGCAGGAGCTGGTGGAGAAATTCAGTTAACAGATTCTCTTAAAAGATTAGCAATGGAAGAAGCCATGTATGCATACAATTTCTTAGGTAAACGTTATGATGTAGGGAACAAATTAGGGTTTTTAGAAGCCACTGTTGAATTTGCATTAAGAAGAGAAGACTTAAAAGAAGACTTTAAAAATTATTTAAAAGCACTATTAAACGATTTGGATGAAAAATTAAAGTTTGACTAAAAAGGATCCCATATGATAAGAGTAAATAAGATTTTAAACCATAAAGTTTTTAATGAATACTTAGAGAGAATAAATAAAGCAGAAGAAAATAGGCTTTTCTGTCTTCATAATATTGGGCATTTATTAGATGTGGCAAGAGTTGGATATATTATTTCTTTAGAAAAAGGGTTTAATTTAGACAAAGAAATGATATATGCAGCTTCATTGTTACATGATATTGGTAGATGGAAGCAGTACTTAGATGGATCGGACCACGCTTTAGTAAGTGCTCGATTAGCAGTAGATATTTTAAAAGAATGTGATTTTAATGATCAAGAAATAGATGGTATTATAGAATCCATAAAAAAACATAGAAAAGGTAAAGATCTTATTACAAACTTAGACTTTGTTTTATATCATGGTGATAAAAAATCAAGGTTATGTTTAAAATGCAATAGCATTAATGAATGTTTAAAAGGTGAAAAAGAAGATTACTTAAAACTAGAATACTAAAGCTAGAAAGGCGGTGGAAACCGTTTCAAGTAATTTCACTTGTGCGGTAAAGTCTTGATTTTAATGATTGATAATTATGATTCATTTACCTATAATCTAAAGCAATATTTAATGGAGCTTAATGAAGATGTTTTGGTTTATAGAAATGATGAGATAACAATAGAAGAAATAAAAAGGAAAAATCCAAGCATAATAGTCATATCTCCTGGGCCTTGTACCCCTAATGAATCAGGAATATCTATAGATGTTGTCAAAGAATTTCAAGGTAAAATCCCAATTCTAGGAATATGTCTAGGACATCAAACCATAGGACAAGTCTTTGGCGCTAAAGTTGTACAAGCCACTGAGCCTGTACATGGCAAGGTGCATTCAATTACTCATACTAACAATGGTTCTTTTAAAGGATTAAAAAACCCCCTGAATGTAACAAGATATCATTCTTTATTAATAGATAAAAGTACTTTGCCTGATTGTTTTGAAATAACAGCACTAACAGGTAAAGGTGAAATAATGGGAATAAAACATAAAGAGTACTTAATAGAAGGTGTTCAATTTCACCCAGAGGCAATATTAACAGAATCAGGCCTAGACTTATTAAAAAACTTTATAGAAATGGCAAATAGGTGATAAAATGTATATTAAAGAAGTAAAAACATCCCTAGATTCTTTTGAATTATATACAGTATTTAAAGATAGAGATTATAGTTTTATATTGGATAGCAGTATGAACCATAATAGATTGGGAGAGTACTCCTTTATAGGATTTGACCCTTATTTACTCTTTGAAAGTAAGGGAAATGAAGTGCGAATAAAAAAAGATGGTATGGAAGAAATAATTACTGAAGATCCATTTCATAAATTAAAAGAAATTCTTAAAATTTATCAAATGGATTATAAAGCAGACTTGCCTTTTGTAGGGGGATTAGTTGGCTACTTATCCTATGACTTATGCCACTTTATAGAAAAATTCCCAAGAACAGCAGTGGATGATGTGAATATTCCAGATTGTCATTTTGGGTTATATGATGGGGTTATCGTAATTGATCATATCAATGAGAAAACCTATATTACATCATTAGGTATAAAAGGGGAAGAAAAAAACATAGTAGCTGAAATAGAAAAAGCAATAGAAGAAAGTGAAAATAGAAGTATACAAAAGAGTGTAAAGAAGAAAAATAAAGATATAGTTCTAAAATCAAATATAGAAAAAAGAGATTACTTAAGAAAAGTACAAAAAATTAAAGAGTATATAAAAGCAGGGGACATATACCAAGCCAATATGACTCAAAGATTTGAGTGTGAATTAGAAGAAAGTCCTTATGAATTATATAAAAGACTTAGGGCAATAAACCCATCACCTTTTGGTGGATTTATTGATTTTGGACAAGGTCAAATACTCTCTAGTTCTCCAGAGAGATTTATAAAAATTAAAGATAGAAACATAGAAACAAGACCCATAAAAGGGACTAGGCCTAGAGGAAAAACCCCAGAGGAAGATATTCTTAATAGAGAAGAACTGATAAATAGTGAAAAAGACAAAGCCGAGCTTCTTATGATTGTTGACTTAGAAAGAAATGATATAGGAAAGATTGCAAAGACAGGTTCAGTAAAGGTGACAGAGCTTTTTCACTTAGAAGAATATGCGACGGTTTATCACTTGGTTTCAACAGTGGTTGGAGAAATAAAAGAAGACTATGATGTTATTGATTGTATTAAGGCAACTTTTCCAGGTGGTTCTATAACAGGTGCACCCAAAATAAGAGCTATGGAAATTATTGATGAATTAGAACCAACTCAAAGGAATATATACACAGGATCCATAGGGTATATAGGTTTAAATGGGGATGTGGATTTAAACATTGTTATAAGAACCATCCTTTGTAAAGATCATAAAGCCTATTTTCAAGTAGGTGGAGGTATTGTTTGGGACTCTGATCCAGAATCAGAATATGAAGAAACATTACACAAAGGCAGGGCATTGGTAAGGGCATTAAAGGAATAAAAAAGATATTAGGTCGGTGAAAAGATGTTTGTTAATATAAATGGCAAGAATATACCCCAAGTAAGTAGTAATGTATCCCCTTTAAAAGAAGGGTTTTCTTACGGGTATGGTGTTTTTGAAACAATTAAATTCGAGAAAAATAAAATATATTTTTTAAAAGAACACTTACAACGACTTTTTGATGGTTGTAAAAAATTAAACATTAACCCAACTTTTAATGAAGAACAAATAATACAACATTCAAAAGAAATTATTAAGAAAAATGAATTAGACAACGGTGTCTTAAAAATTACTATTGCTAAAAACAATCAAGAAAGTGACTTAATCATTACAGTAAGAAAAAACACATATACTAAGGAACAGTATGAAAAAGGATTCAGACTATCTTTTACAGAAGTAAAAAGAAACCAAGACTCTTTATTAGTCAATATAAAATCAAATAACTATATAGAAAATCTAATTGCAAGGCAAAAAGCAATAGAAACTGGATTTGATGAAGTGATATTTGAAAACACAAAAAATCATATTTGTGAAGGTGCCATATCCAATATATTTTTTATCAAAAACAGTGTTGTATATACCCCAGCCATAGAATGTGGATTGTTGCCAGGAATTATAAGAGATAAAATAATAAGTATTGGAAAAGGGTTAAAATTAATTGTAAGAACAGGTCAATACTCAAAAGAAGACCTATTAACTTCAGATGAAATATTCATCACCAATTCCTTATTAGAAATAATGCCTGTGGTTCAATTAGAAAATAAAAAGTACGACATTAAGACGAACCTTATTACAAAAATGTTAATTAGAGAATTAAATGAAATAAAAGAAAACTATTAAAGGTGCCCTTTGAAAAAAATGTAGAATAATGATATGATAAAAGTACACTTAAAGCTAGAAGCATAAGATAAACTGTTTGAAGAAAAGAGGTTGAAAAATGGACAGGCAAAAGATAGAAAATGCAGTTAGAGATATTCTAGCAGCTATTGGAGAAGACCCTAATAGAGAAGGCCTCCTTGATACACCAAAAAGAATAGCCAAAATGTACGAAGAAATTTTCAGTGGGTTAAATGAAGACCCAAAAGAGCATTTGGAAATATATTTTGAAGAAGAGAATCACGAAGAATTGGTATTGGTAAAAGACATACCTTTTTATTCTGTATGTGAACATCATTTGGTACCATTTCACGGAATAGCCCATGTTGGATACATTCCTAAAAATGGTAAACTAACAGGATTGAGTAAGTTAGCAAGAGTAGTTGAAACAGTGGCTAGAAGACCACAATTACAAGAAAGATTAACCTCAACCATTGCTGATGCAATAGAGGAAAAATTAAGCCCATATGGTGTAATTGTAGTTGTTGAAGCGGAACATATGTGTATGACTATGAGAGGGGTTAAGAAATCCGGATCAAAAACCCTTACATCTGCTGTTAGAGGTGTATTCCAAAAGGATGGTAAAGTAAGAGCTGAAGCTATCTCATTAATCAATTTCGGAAGATAGGTGATTATGATGAATAGTATAAAATCTACTTTAAATAGAAAAGTAACTATAAAATGTGGCAATAAAACCTTTCAATTTGGTACCAAAACTTATATTATGGGCATTCTTAATATAACCCCAGATTCTTTTTCAGATGGGGGTAATTACTTTGAGTTATACAAAGCCATAGAACATGCCAATGAGATGATAAAAGAAGGTGCTGATATTATCGATGTTGGAGGGGAATCCACAAGACCTGGTGCAGATGAAGTAGATGTAAAAACAGAATTGAAAAGGGTTCTGCCTATTGTTGAAAAGCTAGTTGCTGAAGTCAATATCCCTATATCTGTAGATACGTATAAGGCAGAGGTGGCTGAAAAAGTGTTAGAGGCAGGCGCCCATATGATTAACGATGTGTGGGGGCTTCAAAGAGAACCCCAAATAGCCAATATAGTAGCCAAGTACAATGTGCCTGTGGTTATAATGCATAATCAAAAGGGAACAGAATATAAAACAGATATTATGGAATCTATTAAAGAATTCCTTAAAAAATCCATACAAATAGCAAAGACAGCAGGTATTCAAGAAGAAAATATAATAGTAGATCCAGGATTAGGCTTTGGCAAAAACTTTGAACAAAACATAGAAGTTATGTCAAGACTAGGGGAATTAAATGAATTAGGATACCCTATTCTATTAGGAACTTCAAGAAAATCTATGATAGGAAAAATATTAGATTTAGAGCCTAAGGCTAGAGTGGAAGGCACATTATCAACAACTGTTATGGGAATTATACAAGGTGTGGATATGGTTAGAGTGCATGATATAAAAGAAAATTTTAGAACCATAAAAGTAACGGATAAAATAGTGAGGTCATAGTATGGATAAAATAATAATGAAAAACTTAGGATTTTACGGTTACCATGGCGTTTTACAAGAAGAAAAGACATTAGGACAAAAGTTTTTTATAGATGTTGAATTATATGTTGATCTAAAAAAAGCAGGAGAAACAGATGATTTGAATTACACCATTAATTATGCAACAGTATATGATCTAATAAAAGACATAACAGAGAATAAAGTATTTAATCTTATAGAAGCATTAGGAGAGCATATTGTAAATAAGATACTAAGTCATTATCAAGAAATAAAAGAAATTAATATAAGGATAAAAAAACCAGAAGCACCAGTTAAAGGCATATATGATTACTTTGGAGTTGAACTAAGGAGAAAAAGAAATGGCTAAAGTATATCTTGGACTAGGTAGTAATATAGGAGATAAAGAACAAAACTTAAAACAAGCAATAAAGTTGCTACAAGAACATAAACAAATAAAACTGATGAAAAAATCTTCTATATATGTAACAGATCCAGTTGGATATACGGATCAAGATGTTTTTTATAATCAAGTCATTGAGGTAGAATCAGATTTAGAGCCATATGATTTGTTAGCTTATGTTAATGAAGTAGAAGAAATTCTTAAAAGAAAAAGGCTTATTCGGTGGGGACCTAGAACCATTGATATTGACATATTGCTTTATGACGAGTACATATCACAAGATGAAAAATTAACAATACCTCATCCAAGAATGACTGAACGAGCTTTTGTTATGGTACCCTTATTTGAACTCACTCAGGATGTAAAAATTAATGGAAAAGACATAAAAGTTATTTATGAAGCGATAGATAAAAACGGTGCAAAGAAAAAAGTGTGATATATTGAAACCACTGTTAAAACGGTGGTTTTTTGCTAGGAAACTATTGGTTTCAAAATGATGAGAGTAGGTATAAAATGATTAGGATTAATTTTATATTATGTTTATTTATAATTATTCCTATTTGGTTAATAAGTAGAAGAAAAAGATTTGTGCAAAGAAGAAAAAGATTTAATCCCTATAGAGAATTTTTAGTGAATATATTATTCATTTATTTTCTATGGGTAGCTTATTTAACTCTAAGCCCTTTTTACTTTACAATACCAATATTAGGAGGAAGAAATTTTTATTTTGACACAAAATTATTTTATAATTTAAGGCATATGGCAAGAGGTTATTTAAGATTACAATTATTATATTCAGTAGGAAATATTGCAATGTTTATTCCTTTTGGTATTTTAATACCATTAATCTATAAAAAGGCACGAAGATTTTATATAATTGTGTTTTTAAGTTTTATGTTTTCTTTAACAATAGAGTTAACCCAAGTATTGTTTACAGTGTTTAGAAGTGGGACGGTAGACGATTTGTTTTTTAATACTTTAGGGGGCGTTATAGGGTATATAGGTTATATTATAATAAAAAAATTAAGTAAACGTATTAAAGTATTGGGTAAGTTTTTAATTCCATAGATACGTTTTATAAGGAAAAGGCACATGAAAAATAAATTAGACTTACAAAATGATAATATTAAGAAACTGTTTTTCTCATATCTAATACCCTCCATTTGTGGCACAATCGTCACTTCTATTTATATATTAGTAGATACCATAATGATTGGAAAAGGCATTAGCAATTATGCTGTTGCAGGGTTAAACATTATATTGCCATTGTTTACCTTGTTTTTTGGAACAGGTCTTCTATTTGGCGTAGGAGGCTCTGTTCTACTGTCTTATTATAGAGGTAAAAAAGATTATGTTAATGAAGATCAATGCTTCTCAACAGCAGTTGTATTAAATATATTAGCGAGTATTTTTTATGTGGTAATATTTATTGTATTTTTTGAGGAAATTATTTACTTTTTAGGTGCCACAGACCACACCATAAAATACATTACTGATTATGGAATGGTATTTGCTGTAGGAATTCCTTTTTTTATATGTTCTTCTTTTTTGCAAACATTCCTTCGCAATGATAAAGCTGCAAAACTAGCAATGATGGCTGTAGTATCCGGTGGTATCTTAAACATCCTTTTAGATTACTACTTTATATTTGTTTTTAAATGGGGTATGAAAGGTGCCGCTATGGCAACTGTAATCGGAAATATGACTACTTGTATTATTCTATTAATGCATTTTAGATCGAAGAGGAATAAATTATTCTTTAGGTTTAATGGTATATCAATACAAAAAATTAAAGATATCATTATAAATGGGCTATCTACATTTTCTAATGAAATATCATTAGGCATTGTTATATTTATATTTAATATTCAATTATTAAGGTATATAGGTGATATTGGTGTAATGGTTTATGGTGTTATTGCTAATACAACAGCCATAGCTACTTCCTTATGTAATGGTATTTCCCAAGCAGTACAACCTATCGCCTCCACAAATTATGGCGGAGGTAGAATGGATAGGATAAAACACCTGAAAAAACTCGGATTAAATACAGCATTTATAACGGGAACAATATTTTGTGTTGCAGGTTTACTTTTTCCAAAGTTTATCATTAACATATTCTTAAGACCTAATGAAGAAATAATAACTTTAGGCGTTCAAGGCATATCGATATTTTTTATTTCCTTTATAGGTCTTTCAGGAAATATTTTTTTAAATAATTTTTATCAAGCGGTATTAAACCCAGAAAGAGCTTTGTTAATAAGTTTGTTAAGAGGGGTAATATTAAGTTTATTATTTGTATTTATTCTGCCACCATTTTTAGGTGTAACTGGAATTTGGCTAGCGATGCCATTAGCTGAAACCATAACCTTGTTGGTTGCTATTAATAAAAGCTATAAAAATAAGTTATTATTATAATCATACTAGGATTTTGCAGATAGGAATATTTTAATGTATTATAAAGTTATCAAACATTAGGGAAAGTAAGATGTTAAGCAATGGATTAGAATCTAATTACCATTTTATCAAGAGATTTTATAGCACCAAATAAAAAAATATTTAGATATTGTGTAATTCCATAAACTCACGAGTAAAACGAATAAAAGTTTGAATTAATAAAAACTTTTATTCGTTTTTTTTAATAAGAATCAACATTTGACAAAACATTTAATTGTATCTTAAAATTAATGTAATATTAAAGTGTTTTTTTGCAACAGGACAACAATAAAAGCATTATTAAATAATAAGTTAATTTTAAGGAGAGTGCATATTTTATGAAAAAAAACATCGTAATTTTATTAATTGCTACGATTTTAATGAGTAGTATAGGAGGGATATCTGCTCAAGGAAAAAACTTGGCAGACATAAGCAGCCATTGGGCTAAAAATCAAATTGAAGAATTGGTTTCAAGGGGCATTATAAATGGTTATGAAGATGGTACATTTCGACCTGAAAATACCCTAAGCACAGGAGAATATTTAAAACTTGTAATTGCCGCATTAGGTTTTACAGACATAACAAATGCAACCAGTGGACATTGGGCTAATAATTACAGAACAAAAGCAGTTGAATTGGGTATTATTAAGAGTAATGATTATGTAGGAAATAGTCAATTGGATAGACCTATAACAAGAACAGAAATGACAAGAATAATTGTTAATGCGTATGAGTATAAGGAAAAGACAAGCATACCAGTAAATGAAGATTTTAAATTCATCATTAAAGATTATAACAACATAGGAAACAATGATGTTAATACTGTATTAAAGTCATATAAGGCTGGGTTAATAGTAGGGGATACAAATAACAACTTTAGACCTACTGGAAATGCAACAAGAGCTGAAGCAACAACAGTAATAATGAGATTAATAGACAAAAGCTATAGGGTAACCATAGACCCAGATAGTTTATTTAATACAGTAGAATCTTTAGGGTTAAAAATGCAACAAGTAGAAGACTTTGGAGATTTGTTTATTAATCTTAGAACAGGTACACATATGTTATTACCAAGAGTTACTGAAATAGTCTTTATAAAAGAAGAACATCTACCCTTTAAGATAGAAAATACAATTATCTATTCTATTGAGAAAAAAGTGTATGACAATGTAGAAAGGTTAAGAGTTGTCCAAAATAGATTAATAGGAACTGACTTAGGTATGCACGTATATTATATTAATGACAAAGACAAAGCATCAAGATTTCGTGGTGATAAAACATTATTCAGTGGAAATATAGACGATAAAAAAAGAGATGGTGTTTATGACATAGTAAGCATACAAGATGTACTATATTATCCTAACTGGAAAGATTTTAATTTTACAACCACAGAATATATACTTTTTAAACCTTTTGGGGATGATGTTGCTATTGCATTAGAAAGTCCTTGGTATAAAAAATAGGGGGGTGTAACATAAATGAAAAAAAGTATATCCATTATTTTAAGTTTTGTTTTAGCCCTATTAGTTTTAAATAGTAATTATACTGATGTTAATAGTGCATACGTTGAGGGAGAGTTTAGGTATATTGTAGACATTGCCTACTATGATACTTGGTTACGCTCAGATGGGGTGACTTGGATAGACAATGTTAGCCCTTCAAGGTCACAAAGAGTTACTTTTTCTGCATCACATAGTAGGACATTTACTAATAGAAAAGATGAAATTATTGAAAAAGCAGAGAAGTATTGTGATAAAGAGATAATCACATATGAAGAACTAAAATCTAATAATAAGAGGGTGGAGATAATATGAAAACGGCACAAATGAAAAAAAAATTATCAGTATTACTAATGGTGATCATTATTTTAACAAGCATTAACATTACAGCAGCATCAAATTTAAATTTAAAGGATATTAACGACCATTGGGCTAAAAACCAAATTGAAGAATTGGTTTCAAGGGGCATTATAAATGGTTATGAAGATGGTACATTTCGACCTGAAAATACCTTAAGCACAGGAGAATATTTAAAACTTGTAATTGCTGCATTAGGTTTTACAGACATAACAAATGCAACAAGTGGACATTGGGCTAATGATTACAGAACAAAAGCAGTTGACTTAGGTATTATTAAGAGTAATGATTATGTAGGAAATAGTCAATTAAATAGACCTATAACAAGAACAGAAATGACAAGAATAATTGTTAATGCGTATGAGTATAAGGAAAAGACAAGCATACCAGTAAATGATGATTTTAAGTTCATCATTAAAGATTTTAACAACATAGGAAACAATGATGTTAATACTGTATTAAAGTCATATAAGGCTGGGTTAATAGTAGGGGATACAAATAACAACTTTAGACCTACTGGAAATGCAACAAGAGCTGAAGCAACAACAGTAATAATGAGATTAATAGACAAAAGTTATAGGGTAAGCATAGACCCTGATAGTTTATTTAATACAGTAGAATCTTTGGGATTAAAAATGCAACAAGTAGAAGATTTTGGAGATTTGTTTATTAACCTTAGAACAGGTATTCATAACTTGTTGCCAAGAATCACTGAAATAGTCTTTATAAAAGAAGAACACTTACCATTTAAAATAGAAAACACAATTATCTATTCTATTGAAAAAAAAGTGTATAACAATGTAGAAAGAATAAGGGTTGTTCAAAGTATATCACCTAGAGTTAATGAAGGTATAGATGTATTCTTAATTAACGACAAAGATAAAGCATCAAGATTTCGTGGTGATAAAACATTATTCAGCGGAAACATAGACGACAAAAAAAGAGATGGTGTTTATGACATAGTAAGCATACAAGATATTGGATATTATCCTAATTGGAAAGACTTTGATTTTACAACTACAGAATTTATACTTTTTAGACCTTTTAGGGATGATGTTGCTATTGCATTAGAAAATCCTTGGTATAAAAAATAGGGGGTGTAACATAAATGAAAAAAAGTATAGCCATTATTTTAAGTTTTGTTTTAGCACTATTAGTTTTAAATAGTAATTATACTGATGTTAATAGCGCACACGTTGAGGGAGAGTTTAGGTATATTGTAGACATTGCCTACTATGATACTTGGATACGTGCAGATGGGGTGACTTGGATAGACAATGTTAGCCCTTCAAGGTCACAAAGAGTTACTTTTTCAGCATCACATAGTAGGACATTTACTAATAGAAAAGATGAAATTATTGAAAAAGCAGAGAAGTATTGTGATAAAGAGATAATCACATATGAAGAACTAAAATCTAATAATAAGAGGGTGGAGATAATATGAAAACAGCACAAATGAAAAAAAAATTATCAGTATTACTAATGGTGATCATTATTTTAACAAGCATTAACATTACAGCCGCATCAAATTTAAATTTAAAGAATATTAACGATCATTGGGCTAAAAATCAAATTGAAGAATTGGTTTCAAGGGGCATTATAAATGGTTATGAAGATGGTACATTTAGACCTGAAAATACCCTAAGCACAGGAGAATATTTAAAACTTGTAATTGCTGCATTAGGTTTTACAGGCATAACAAATGCAACCAGTGGACATTGGGCTAATGATTACAGAACAAAAGCAGTTGACTTAGGTATTATTAAGAGTAATGATTATGTAGGAAATAGTCAATTGAATAGACCTATAACAAGAACAGAAATGACAAGAATAATTGTTAATGCGTATGAGTATAAGGAAAAGACAAGCATATCAGTAAATGATGATTTTAAGTTCATCATTAAAGATTATAACAACATAGGAAACAATGATGTTAATACTGTATTAAAGTCATACAAAGTTGGTTTAATAGTAGGAGATACAAATAACAACTTTAGACCTAATGGAAACGC
The DNA here is from genome assembly GCF_004342165.1 of Natranaerovirga pectinivora. NCBI lineage: Bacteria > Bacillati > Bacillota > Clostridia > Lachnospirales > Natranaerovirgaceae > Natranaerovirga > Natranaerovirga pectinivora. Next base: position 48,787 of record NZ_SMAL01000007.1, read on the forward strand.
AACAAGAGCTGAAGCAACAACAGTAATAATGAGATTAATAGACAAAAGTTATAGGGTAATCATAGACCCTGATAGTTTATTTAATACAGTAGAATCTTTGGGCTTAAAGATGCAACAAGTAGAAGATTTTGGAGATTTGTTTATTGAACTTAGAATGGGTACACATATGTTATTGCCAAGAGTTACTGAAATAGTCTTTATAAAAGAAGAACACTTACCATTTAAAATAGAAAATACAATTATCTATTCTATTGAGAAAAAAGTATATAACAATGTAGAAAGACTAAGAGTTGTTCAAAATAGAGTCACTGGTATGGATTTTGGTATGGACCTGTATTTTATTAATGATAAAGATAAAGCAACTAGGATTAGGGGTGATAAAACATTATTTAGTGGAAATATAGACGAGAAAAAAAGAGATGGTGTTTATGATATTGTAAGTATACAAGATATTGGATATTATCCTAATTGGAAAGATTTTGATTTTACAACTACTGAATATATCCTTTTCACTCCATATAGGGATAATATTGCAATTGTATTAGAAAATCCTTGGTATAAGAAATAGGGGGTTTATCATAAATGAAGAAAAATATATCTATTGTTTTAATTTTTATTTTAGCCCTATTGGTTTTTAATAGTAATTATACTGATGTTAATAGTGCATATAGTGAAGGAGAGTTTAGGTATATTATAGACATTGCCTACTATGATACTTGGATACGTGCAGATGGGGTGACTTGGATAGACAATATTAGCCCCTTCAGGTCACAAAGAGTTACTTTTTCAACATCACATAGTAGGACATTTACTAATAGAAAAATAAAAGATGTTAAAGTACAAAGGTATTATGGTAGTCCAATGGAATATTTCACAGGTTCAAGGTCGGATGATTGGGGTTTTTACAATAATAGATCCTCTGGTAATATTTCAGTAAGCGCATCTAATATTAGGGGAATTGGTACAGATACAGTAAGTTTTAACACTACCATTAATGCCATATTAAATGCAGTAGCCCCCTTAAATATTTCAGACACAGCCACCCACCCACTAGACCCCAACGCAAGGGGCTTTAGAACATTCATCCCCTTACTAATAATCGTTGAATTAGAACCAATAGGAAGTGCAACTGTAAATGGCAATTTAACAACACCTGAAAATGTATATACCATTGGGCCATACTCAGAAAGCGTTGATATCCCTATTACAGTAAATGCTACAGCAAATTTAGCAGGCGGTGCGACAGTAAACAACATCGATGAAATCTCTGCAACATATGGCAGTATCACTAATAAACAATCTAAAGCACAACAAGTAAGTACAACAAGTACCTACAGGGCATCAAGAGCAAATTATCCAGTAGGAACACATCAAATAGAATTAAGTGGATCCGTTGGCCTTAAAGCTTATAATAATTTAGATACAAAAAAAGTATCTAAAACAGTTACTCTAGTAGTAGAAGAAAAAGGAGCCGATCCTTTTGTATCTTTAAATGTAATAACAACACCAAAACGTTCAAAGTTTAATGACGGTGATATAAATATAAATATAAAACTTGAAGCACAAGCACATAACATTGTAAATATTAACAATATTAAAGAATGGGAATTCTTTGCAAGAGAAAAAGAAGTTATGGATGCATTAATAAAAAAGGATTATAACAAGAGTTTTACGTCTGAAGCAAGCTTTGATTTTATAATACCAAAAGAGAGAGTAATCACAGACAATTTTATTCAGGAATACGTAGTAAGAGCTAGATTACATTTTATAACACCTGTAAATGGAGAAACATCTATTGATATTCCTGCAGAAACTTTTTCAGAAGTTTATAAAGTAGAACCTGAATTTGAACCACCAATTACAGAACCAGAACCAGGACCTAACTTACCACCAGTAGCAATAATATCAGCTCCATATTTTGTTAAAGCAGGGGATGATGTATATGTAAGTGGATTAAATTCCTATGATCCTGATGGAACAGTAGTAGGTTACAATTGGTTAATGCCATCAGCAGAAAATAAACTTACAACAGAAGATAGTGGCTACATATGGTACCCAACATCAGCAATAGGAAATAATATGATACAGTTAACAGTTATTGATGATAAAGGCAGTTTTGGTAATGCAGTACCACATACAATAATGGTCACTCAACCTACTCCGACAGCCAACTTGAGAATCAAAGGAAATTTAAAAGAAAATAGAAAAATAATTATAGATGGAAGTGAATCATCATCACCGACAAGGTTCCCTTTAGACTATTCAAAAAGTCAATTAACCATTGAAGCAATCTCAGGAAATCAAGAAAGCATTAGATATAATGGCAGCTTAAATGGAATATTAGAAAAAGATATACTTATTAAAGAACAAGGCACATATAAAATTACGCTATACGTAGAAAATGTATTAGGATATTCCAGTATAGCAACTCAAATTATAAATGTAGCGCCTGACTTACCTCCAAGAGCGAGGTTTAGCAAACTAAATAGGGTATACAGAGATAGTAATGATTCAAATTTTGCATCTATAGACATATATTGTATGAGTTTTTCACCTGATAGAGATATAATAAATGATCGAATATGGACAATTACATACAATGACAATAACTCTAAGCTAGCCAATGGACAACCTAACTTTTTAGATAATACATCTTTCTCTTTCAGAAACTCAGAGCTTGAAACCAACCAAGAAAAAACCATTATACATAATGGTGAAACATATAAAATTACAAAACGTTCAGAAGAACATATCATACTAAAAGCAAAAGAAGTAGGTAATTATCTTATAGAACTAGAGGTAATAGAAAGGCTTGGCCAAGATACAATTATTGAGTTTTTAGAGCCTTTAGACTATAAAAGAGGTAATTCTGATTATATGGATATTACTGAAAAATATACTACTATATGGAACAGACCTCCAATTGTTGATTTTTTACCTTAAAAAAGGAGGACTAAGATAATGAAAAAAAAGTCATATGTTATATCATTTTTAATTATTATATTTGCGTTTAATAGTTTAAGTTTAAGAACATATTCTTATCAACACATTGAGCCTGAATTAACTTATGATAGCGCACTTGGATTTTTAGATAGAAATGGAAATATTCTTAGATTTCGATGGGATCGATTTGATGTTTATAAAAATAAAACACTAACGCATAGCTATAATACAGGATTAGGAAATGTAAATGGTTATTTTTTTCAATCAACAACCTTATATAAAGAATTTGATAATGGTAATTTAGGTATTGTGTCTCTTTGGACTGATTTTGATTACCAGTTTCACAGATATTATTACACTCTTTTTCGTTGGGATGAACCTACACAACAATATATACTTATAAGCAATACAGTACTTAAAAATACAACTATCGCAAGAGCAGATATTACACCTTATGGATTTGCACTTTATAATAGTGCATTTTATGGATTAGGTGGGACAGTATATGTATTTAATGGAACAGGGTATACTGCAACAGATTATTCAGAAATTCCTTGGAATGCATATGAAACTTTTGTAGGAAGTAATGGTGTTGTCTATAGTGTAAGTCATTTTTCGCAAGAGGTTTTTACATTTAACTCACCTTCATCGGGTTTATCTGCAACTGGATATACAACAGCCACTTTTCCTAATTGGAGAGTATTAATTAGAGATTATACACTTAGACTAGCTAATGGTAATATTCGTAGATGGCACTATTCAAGGGATTTTAATGGAATACCTTATTATAGTAATACTAGAGGTGTTGTTTATTATCCCACAAATTTACCTCCAGAATTGAGTACTGTCAGTCCAATTGAAAACTCAGTTTACGTAGATTATGAAGGTATGAGCGAGATAATAATAGAAGGACATATTCGTGACTTTGATAATGATAAAATTACAGTTACGGCAACAATAGGTGATGTATCAAAATCACTTGATATTGATGATACATTAACACATAAATTCTTTTCTGTTACGTTTGATGTTATTGATGATTTTTTACCTTTAGGAGTTCAAAATATTGAAATTATAGCTAATGATAACAGAGGCGGTATAGCAAAAAAAGAAATTCCTATAAATATTAAAACAAGATTGACAGAAAATACATACATACTTGTTGATAATATTATATATTACACAACTTCATATGAAGATTATGAAAATGATCCTTTATATAAAAATCAGTATAGATTTATACACAACCCTTATTACTTTGATAATAATTTAGGTTTTATTGAAAATACAGGCATTTGGATAGATGAACCTTTTAATAGTTTTAGTAAAACAGGGAATTATATTATAAGTTATAGGGCAAAAGATATTCCTAGAAATGTTGGGGGCTTTGAAGATTATAGGCTATGGAGTAAAGAAAACCTTACACAGATTAATGTTTTTGTGCATAGAAAACCTATACCAGTAGCAATGATTAGTACATCATATAGAAATAGCTCCACAAGATTTATTCACGTAACTGAAGCATCTTATGACCTTGATCATCAAGAAAAATTAGGAAAAGGAATAAGTGATAGACAATGGCAATGGAGAAATATTAATGATTCAACTTGGATAAATGGAGAGCTGCCAAGTTTCTTGTCTATAGATCAAGAGTATATTGCAAGGTTAAGAGTAAGAGATATAGATGGGCCTAGTGGGCTAGGGGTATGGAGTGAGTGGCTAGAGATACCTTTTGACACAACAGGACAGAGAGTACAACCAATAGCATTATTTACATTAACACCTAAAAAAGTTTCTCATAGTGAAATAATTACAGCAACAGATTTATCTTATAGTCCTTCAGGACACCTAATAACAGAAAGAGAATGGGTAATCAAAAGAAAAAATGGTACAATTTTACAAACATTGTCTACAACACCCACATCCAATCAGTTAAAGCAAGGTGGACTAGGTGAGTACACACTACAATTAAGGGTTAGAGATGCTATAGGATGGAGTGAAACTTATCAATTAGAGTATGCTGTTATGAATAACCCACCATTGGCAGATTTTGAAATCCCTGAAGAAGTTTATCGAGATACTATTATAAAACCTATCAATAAATCATTTGATCCTGATAATGATAATATTACTTATAGATGGTATCTCATATTAGATAACGAGGAATATTTTATAAGCAATCAAAAAGAGCCAAACTTTAATATACAACAAATAATAAATAGTCATACCATACCACCAATTAAAGCTATTGATGAGTGGGATGTGAGGTTAAGGGTAACAGATAGCTTTGGGGCTTCATCGACTAGTATTCAAAGTATAAACGTATTAAATCAAGAGCCAATAGCAAGTATGAATGGGCCTATAACTGCAAATCAATATACTCAAGCAACATATACATCTACAAGTATAGATCCTGATACAGCAGATAACCCATTAACACAATATTTATTTAGACATACATTTCCGAATGGTAAAATAATAAATCATACAGGCAGTAGTTATATAGCAAATTTTGATTTAGAAGGTGAACACTTAATTGAACATTGGGTAGTTGATCAAATAGGAGCTGAATCTCAAAGGGTATTTAAGACCGTTGAAGTAGTTGAAAATCAAGCACCTAATATGATAATTACAAATCCTATAGGTACAGAGACAAGTCCAAGTATTATTGTAACGAACCAATTAGATTTAAACTGGCTCTATACTGATTTAGAAGAGGATCAACAAGAAAAATATTCATTTGACTTCTATATAGCAAATGGTAATTTATTGCATTATACAATTAGTGCAGATGACCTTGCTGGAAATATAAGGAGTCATTTATTTAATAAAAGCCTCTTTGAAGAATATGTAAGTTATAGAGTTTTAGGAAGAACCTTTTCAATGTACAAGTGGTCAGAGCCATCTAATGAAGTATACTTTATGTTCGCCCCATTTGAAATACAAGCCAATTTAAGAACCCAGGACAATAGATTCTCAGTAAATTCAATTCCTGCATCTGAAGGACTATTGGTGACAGACATAAAGACGAAGTTTCCATTAGCTCATCATTTAGAAATGGCTATCTATAACAATAGTGGCACTAGATTGACACCTATAAAAACAGTATCTAATAGTCAAGCCATAAGAAATAATAATGATTGGACTTGGAACAATCAAACCTATACCATTCCTGCAACTTTAGCAGATGGGAATTATAAATTTAGAGTTTATGCTAGAAACTCAACAAATCCAAGTTATGTAACTTATACGGAATTTGATATTACTGTAAATACACCAATTAATTTAGTATCAACAATAAGAGATACTTACCAACTAGATGAACCAATGGTGTTTACAGCTACAACAAGTAAGTATGCAACAAGTAATACAGTTAATTTGTATCAAGGTACTGAATATCAGATTACTAGAAATATGACTTTGGTTAACCAAGTAAATGAGATTAACTACTGGTCATATATTCATAATGAAACAAGGGATGTTCCTGACGGGACATACACAGCAAGGTTTACAGCTACTACGCCAAGTGGAAAGTCACAAGTTGTTAATGATGAGTATAATTTAGTAAGTTTAAACATACTTGAATTTACAATCCGAGGTGCATGGAACCATTGGAGAGGACAGGTTAATATACATGGTAATCAATTAAGAAATATGCCACACCGTTTTATGTCCTATGAAAAAGTTTATATTAATGCAATTATTCAAGGCAATCCAGATGAAGTGTATATCAGATTCAGTCCAGAACTTGAATCTATGGTCTTTACTGATCCTAATGGTCACATTTATTATTATCAAAATCATATAGGATACACAGTGGATTTTCCTATTCATATGATATCTTCAGATGAATTGCATTATGAAGTAGAATACATTTTACCACTAGCAAATAGTACAATGGATTATAATGATTATACCCTTAGAGGAAAGTATTGGGTGGAACTCACAGCAATAAAAGGTTCCACAGTAAGAAAAATAAGAATCGATGATATAGATATTACAGGCAACACCCTTGATAGAATCTATATGCAGCAAGAATAAATAATACCGTCCCTGTTTAAAAGGGACGGTTAAAAAAACTCATATTTAAGGAGCAGCTATATGTTTTAAAATAGCAATTCAAACAAAGCAACAATCATTGGTATAAAAATAGCCGGTAATAAATTACCTACTTTAATTTTTTTAATCTCTAATATATTGATTCCAATAGCAAAGATTAGAATATTCCCAATTAAGGACATTTGTTGTATAACAACATCTGTTAATATTGGTTCTAAGGTACCTGCTAAAAGAGTAATACCTCCTTGGTAAATTAAAACAGATACACTTGAAAAAACAACACCAATTCCTAATGTAGAACTAAAAATAACCGCTGAAATTCCATCAAGTATGGATTTGGCAAACAACGTATTAGGATTTCTTAGAAGACCATCTTCTAGCGCGCCTACGATTGCCATGGCACCAATACAATAAACCAAACTAGCTGTTACAAAGCCTTTAGCAAAGTCCCCTACAGTACCAATTTTCTTTTGTAGAAATAATCCTAAGTTGTCTAGTTTTAATTCAATGTTGATCCATTCGCCTAAAATACCGCCAATTACTAAACTTAAAATCATGGTCATTATGTATTGTCTATCAATTCCATTGGACTCTGTAATCTTAAACATACTTTGTATTGTACCAGATACCCCAATGAACAAAACGGCTAGTCCTAATGATTGCATAACAATTTGTTTGAAGCGACTGGATAAACCTGTTTTTAAACCGAGACCCAAAAAACCACCAAGTATAATAGCTATAAAATTAACAATGGTTCCAATACCTATCACAGAAATTCTCTCCCTACGTATGTAATAACTATTTTAATATATCACTTTTTAATATAGCACTTTATCACATTAAAATCAATTATAATAAAAGGAAATAACTAAAAGGAAATGGTACCTAATTAACCATTAGTACCATTTCTTATAATTATTTTTTAAGATTTTTAAAGGCATCTGCAAAAGCAGAGTTAAGCATTGGTTCATCTTGTTTTTTCTGCTGCTTTAAATAGTTAGACACATCTTTTTTAGTAACATTTTTACCCTTATCTTTTCTATTTTCATTAAAAGAACTTAACTTTTCTCTATGACCACATTTGCAAATGAATCTTTGGCCTTCGCCTTCTCCTACTAACTGCATTTTTTTGTGACAGTTTGGACACCTAGCGTTAGTGATTATGGATACAGACTTTCTATGGCCACAATCTCTATCTTGACAGACAAGCAACTTGCCTTTTTTACCATTCACTTCTAACATAAATTTGCCACATTCAGGGCATCGGTCCCCTGTAACATTGGTATGCTGGAATTTTGAATCATTGTTTTTGATAATGGTAACAACTTTTTTTGTGTAATCCTTCATATTATTAATAAAGGTTTTAGAATCTAACTGACCTTTTTTAATATGATCCAGTTCTTGTTCCCATTTTGCCGTTAAAATAGGTGATTTTAAGTCGTCAGGAACAAGATCTAGTAGTTGAATGCCTTTTTGAGTGATATGAATATGATTCCCTCTTTTCTCAATTAAAAAGGAACTAAATAATTTTTCAATAATATCGGCTCTCGTTGCGACTGTTCCTAGGCCCCCTGTTTCATTAAGGGTTTTAAGTAAGGCATTATTGTTGGTATCCATATATTTTGATGGATTTTCCATTGCAGACAAGAGGGAGCCTTCGTTGAAATAAGGTGGTGGTGTGGTTTGTTTTGTAGTGTGTCTAACATTTTGAACAGTATATTGTTCCCCTTTTGTAACCTTAGGAAGCGTCGAGTCACTTAATTCATCATCATCTTCCTCAACTGTATTATATATTTCTTTCCAACCTAAGGATTTCACAACTTTGCCTTTTGTAGAGAATGTTTCTTCTCCAATTTTTCCTATTATGGTTGTTTGAGTATATTCAAAGGGTGGTAATAATACAGATAAGAAGCGTCTCACTACCAATTCATATATCTTACGCTCTTTATCATTAAGTTTAGTAAGATTCAATGGTTCATCAGTTGGTATAATAGCATGATGGTCAGAAACTTTACTATTATCTACAAATGATTTATTTGCTTTGATAGGTGTAGACAGTATTTTATTAGCAGTCTTTTTATAACTGCCAAAACTACAACTGTCAATCCTGTCTTTTAAGGTATCAACAATATCTGAAGTAAGATATTTGGAGTCAGTTCTAGGATACGTTAAAAGCTTATGTCTTTCGTATAAAGTTTGCATTATGGATAATGTTTCTTTTGCAGAGTAACTGTATAATCGATTAGCATCTCTTTGTAATTCCGTTAGATCGTATAATAAAGGTGGGTATGTTTTCTTGTCTGATTGAATAACCTGTGTTATTTCACATTTTTTATTGTCAATGGATCTAATAATTTTATTACAAAGTTCTTTATCAAAAATGTGTGTGTTATTTGTCTTGGTATCTTGCCAAGTCAAATTAAATTTTCCTAGATTAATATCTATTATATAATAATCCTTAGATCTAAAGGTCTTAATTTCCTCTTCCCTTTTAGCAATGATGGCTAGAGTAGGGGTCTGTACACGGCCACAAGATAATTGTGCATTGTATTTACAAGTTAAAGCTCTTGTTGCATTTAACCCTACATACCAATCAGCAGCAGAACGTGCTACTGCAGAAGCATAAAGAGCTTCATAATTTTTACCAGGCTGGAGTTTGTTGAATCCATCCTTTATGGCTTTGTCTGTAACGGAAGATATCCATAAGCGCTTTATAGGTTTATTGCATTGTGCTTTTTCTATGATCCATCTTGCAACAAGTTCTCCTTCGCGTCCAGCATCTGTTGCAATAACAATGTCTTTCACATCTTTACGCGTTAGTTGGGATTTTACTGCAAAGAATTGTTTGCTTGTCTTTTTGATAACTTCTAATTTTAATTCAGAAGGTAACATTGGAAGATCTTCTAAATTCCAAGATTCGTATTTTTTATTATACTTTTCTGGCGAGGCTAAAGTAACTAAATGTCCCAATGCCCAAGTGACAATGTACTCATTGCCTTCTAAAAAGCCATTACCTTGTTTGGTGCATCTAAGAACTTTTGCAATATCTCTACCAACAGAAGGTTTTTCAGCTAATACAAGTGTTTTACTCATTTTATGATCCTTTCTTTGTAACATGACTTTTTTGCCTAATTATACATAGTATACACTTAAGAAAATTAGAAGTAAAGGAGATCAAAAGTACTTTCTTAGCAAAAAAAAAGAAACCTCAATTGAAGATTTCAATAAATTGTACTAAAGAATTTTAAAGGTAGATTAAATAATCGAAATTAAGTTTACAGCAGGTTTGTTATTATCCCTTAATCGTAGAACACGCATATTAAAGAGGTCTAAGTCAAAAGGCAGTTAATGTATTTTAGGCAGATGATTTAGAATAATAGTTCTTTAATCAGTAGTAATTCTAAAGTATAAACATCTTAGTATCTTTGTATATTCAATAAACTTCTCCCCATCAGTAAATGAAATACTAGATTAAGTAAAAATACTTTATCTAAATAGCTCGTTTTGTAAGATATCAAAGTAATTTAATCTACAAAAAATACATACTTACCATCTTAACTCAGTTATTCAAGTTTATCTGTCCTGCGTACAGATATTATAAGCGTAAATTAATTTCGATTATTAAAATCTAGTCTTCAAAAAAGATATATAAATAACCTCATCATATATATAACAATTAAGGGTGGCATTTTCTTACACTATTTTGAAAAAAATTTAAAAAAAATTTAAAAAGATTTTTTAGAGGAAATTCAAAACATTAATTAGGTTAAAATTTCCTTTACACTAAGTAGTATTTGTATTGCAATATATAATACAAATACTACTTAGTGTAAAGGTGGTCTATGTGATTTTAAAAATTAATTTTAACAGTGATATACCTATTTATGTGCAACTTAGGAATCAAATCGTAATAGGTATTGGTAAAGGGGATTTGGAATTTGGAGAAAAGTTGCCCACTGTAAGACAAATGGCTGAAGGCTTAGGGTATAATAATTTAAATAAATTAATGAATACACCATAAAGAGTAGTTTTATAAACGAAAACAACATGAAGGAATAAATTACCATTATTTATTCCTTTTTATATGTGAATTTTTTGGGAGTTTTTGCCGAAATATTATGGTATAATGAAATAACAATATTAGGCAGCTAATGAAACATTATTATAGATAAATGGAGGCATAACAATGAAAAAAAAGTGGATGGTAGGCGCCTTAACTTTTGTATTAGCAAGTTCCATTATGACACAACCTTTAAATAAATTAAATTATAATATAGTACAAGCTCAAGAAGTACAGTTTACTGGAAGAGATAGAGCATTGGCAATTATAGAAAACATTACTTTTAGAGATGTGGCAGACAATCATTGGGCAAAAGAAGCCATTGTAAGACTTGGAGCAATTGATATCGTAAAAGGATATAATGAAGGCAATAGAAAAGAATATAGACCTGGTGGGGCAGTGACAAATCAAGAAGCATTAGCCTTTATTCTCAGAATACTTGGGTTGGAAGAAGAAGCACAAAAAGCGTCAGAAGAGATTGAAAATGAATTTGCAACTAATGAACATGTCCTTTCAATATGGTCCAAAGGTTATCTACAGATTGCAATGGAATTAGAACTGATCACAGAGGAAGATTTTGAAAATGCACTAGAACCTAATCAAGGAGAACTTACTGAAGAGTCTTTTCGAAGAGAAATGCCAGCAACAAGAGAACAAGTGGCTCAGTGGTTGGTAAAAGCGTTAAATCAAGTAAACCCAGCTTTAATAAGACCTTTATATGTGCAAAATAGAATTTTTAATTATGCAGATTGGGAAAATACAAGTAGTGATAAAGTTCCTTATGTAGAAGCAGTTATAGCGAATAATATAATGGTAGGGGATAATATCACATTTCGTCCGAGAGCCCACCTTACACGTGCAGAGATGGCAATGATCATAAGTAATGTAGATGATATTTTATATGATGCCATGAACATTCAAAGAAAAAGTGGTGTAGTGGATAAGATTGAAGTAGAGAGTCAAATCACTTCACAAAATATTACCCGAAGAAAAATATATGTAAGAACAGATGAAGGAAAAATAGAAATTATTACATATGAAGAGAGAACAAACAATAGAACTTTAAGCATAGATGTTCCCGTTTATAATCAGGGACAAGTACAAGGACTTGGTACTTTAAAGGAAAATGATTCAATTGAGTACTTAGTAGACCAAGGGAATACGATTCTTTATGTACTTAATAAAGGGGCAGCTGCAACAGAAAAAGTACAAGGGGTATTACAACCACTACATAACCTAGAAAACGGATTTATAACCATTAAGACATCTAATGGCAACAATGTAACTTATAGACTATCAGAAAGTATGTACATAGGGTCTAGAATAAAAGTTGGGAATCAATTTGTTGAAAAAGATAGAGCACCAGTAGGTCAAAGTGTAGTATTAGATATGCAAAATAATCTAATTGTGGGTTTGGATTATGATGTGATTACTTCTGATAAAGAAATAAGTGGTATTGTAAAGAGTGTATCTCCAAATTTTGGCTATATTACCATAACAGATTGGTATACAGGAAAAGATGTCATTAAGAACTTTTACAGAAACCAAATGACAGTTGAAAAACTAATGCATTATGACAATGTAAGCCAAAGCTACATAAATGGCGCTTTTAAATTTAATCCATTAAGTTCAACTATTGAAGCCATTGAACCAGGTGATATTGTATATATAACATTGGATGATGCTGGCTACATATCACATATTAGCGCAAGAACAAACTATATTGTAAAGTACGGAAAAGTATTATTTATTAATTACAATCATGGAAACAGTTATAATTTTACTGTTGAATACGAAGATGGCCAGTTAGGGTACTTTGAAGTAAATGAACCTATTATTGTTCAAAGAGGTGGCAATATTGTCCCTTCATATGAAATAAATGCTGGGGACTGGGTTAAGATGCTAGTGAATCAAGCAGTGATAAGCCCTGGTCATATGGAAGAAAAGGTAAAAGAAATAAATATAGATTCTTATAAAAATTCAATAACAAGAGTTTTCAAAGGTCAGTTAAGTAATAATTACAATCCAGGGCAAAGAACCCTTGCCCTAATAAATAGTGAAGAACTTAGCCAAATTGGCTGGATTGATTATAGACAAAGCAGAAATTTAGAATTTAATACTAGAAATTTAGAAGTTTATTATAACGGACAACAAATATCTTTTGATGAAGCGCTACATAAGTATAGAGGACCAAATTATACCGTGTATGTGGCAATGGAAGAATTGCCTGGTAGAGAACAAATTTGTAGAATCTCAATATTTAATAATAGAGATACAATCCTTAATAAGGACCATGTAATCCATACAGATGGGGGGCAATCCTTTACATTGTTTGGTACTGTAAATCCAATTAATGTTAGCCCTGGAACAATTATTATAAGAAATGGTAGACTAGTAGAGCCAAGTAATATAATGTCACCAGATTATGCACAAGTGATATTAAATGGTCAAGGAAGAGCGGCAGTAGTAAATATCACTCAAGAGCCTGGTAATGATAGAATAACTGTTTCAAGAGGAAGAATTAAAGAAATAGAAGATAGAAATACCTTTACTGTAAGTTCACAAGGTATGCTTATGGATATGACTTGGGTGTATTCACCAATAGAAAGAACCTATACCATTAATTATGAAACAATAATTATGGACGAAAATGGTTTTGTGCCATTTGATCAGTTTAGAGGATATGATGAAAACTCTCAAATTGAAGAAGTTTATACAATAATATCTGAAGGAACACATGCAAAATATGTTATTAAAAACCCTTATAGCACAGAAGGGGTAACTGGTAGAATTTATGATATTGGTAATGGTAGCATAAGAATTAATAATGTGAATGTATATAATACGACAAATAAGACATGGGATGTTCTAAGTTATCAATCTAATTATGGCATTATTAATATTGAAGAGAATAGCATTATTCTTAAAAACAATAAGGTGATCACACCAGCAGAACTTAAATTAGGAGACAATATTAGAGTTCTTACTACAGAGAATTTAACCACTAAATTATTACAAGAAAATTCAAGAGAAGTTATTGGGTATATTATTCTCGTAGAATAAACATCTTGGTAACTATAATTTCCGAAGATAGTTTGGTTACTTGTAATCAAACTATCTTCATAATAAGTGAGGATGATAAAAATGGGGAAAAAAGTGAAGCTATTAGTAGGGATACTTCTGTTATTAATGTTGAATAGTGTAATAAGTTTTGGGGCTGAAGGTGAATCAGGTTTTTTTGGAGGTATTTCTGAAGGAACGAATTTGCCAAGACGAATTGATGAGCTAGTGCCACTACCAAGACAAAACACAATAGATCTAGTATACAAAGAAGTGATTTTTATAAGTGGGAGACCTGTTGAATTTGAAGGAACCCTTAGAATAACTAGAAATAAAGATATAATGAATAGAAATAATGCAAGTACATACAAAGAAAGATATGTATTTCAAGCTACGGATGGTCAAGGGAACACATTAAACCGTAATATTGAATTTGATACAAGGTATTTTATAAATAAAACAAATCCCTTTAATAATTTTATAGAAACAGCTTCAGAGGTATCAAGAACAGCTAGAAACTCAAAATGGAGCGAAACAATTGTTATTGATGGGGTTACATATACATTAAATGAAAATTCATCTTATTTGTTTAGAGATGCAACAGAAGACATTAGACCTGGTATTAATTATTTTCATTCAGTAGTAGAGTATTTTGCTGTGTATAATATAAATGGCAATCAAAATGAAAAAATTGAAGTACTAGCATATAACAATATTTATGGATTTAAGCAACCTTGGGCTAAGATTGAAAAGCAAAACTTAAATCTCGCAATAGAGAACATTTCTAGTGAGGGACAAGGATGGCAGATGAATGTAGAAGTTAGACCTGTGATGAATGCAAAGAAAGCAATGTTCTACTCAGGGGTTGAGCCATTCCCAAACAGTTTTGAAGGAGTATACAATCAAAGGTTAGAAAGAGAATCAAGTTTAACATATACCATAACAACAAATAACCTTCACCTTACACCAAATCAAAGAAATAACAGCTTAGCAATTAGAATACCTAATCAATCAGATGGGTTGTTAACACCTGCAAGGAATTTAGATTTCTTATTAGGGAATTATGTTTGGGCAAAAAGTGATGTAGAGCAATTATATGCTCTGGGAATTTTAACGGAAGAGCCACATCCTAACATGAGATATGAAGCAATGAGTAGAGGAGAATATGTGAAAGCTTTATGTAAAGCAATGAACTTAGATATATCCAAATATGTAGGAACTAGAGGGGTGAAAACGAAGATATTTGATGATGTACCCTCTACCCATCCATTATATCCATATGTAATGACAGCCTATGATGAAAAATTAACTGTTGGACAAGGTAAAAACTTTGGTGTCGATGTTCCGATTACAAGAGAAGAAGCTTTTGTTATATACATAAGGGTAATTGGATTAGAAAGACTTGGTGTAACAGAGTCGCCTCAAACCAGATTTGTAGATGATTCGAAAATTTCAAACTGGGCTAGAAGAGAAATAAAAGCAGGAGAGGTTTTAGGCATTATAAAAGGGGATAATTCTGGGCGTGTGAATCCTGGGCAACATATAAGAAAAATTGAGGCAGCATCAATAATCAATCGTTTAATTGACTATTTAAGATATGATTTAGCAAATGACTTTGTTGGCATTAGATAAGGGGGAGATTAGATGAAAAAAAGAATCATTGGATGCATTTTAATATATATTTTATTATTTACTTCAGTAAATGCCAATGGGATAACATCAGATTCAACAGGGGAAGATATAAAAGTACTTATGGAGTTTATACTAGATAACTATGTAGGTAGTGAAATAAACGAAGAAATCCTTTATTATGGGGCATTAAAGGGAATGTTTGAAGTCCTTGACTCTTATAGTGAATTTTATACTGCAAAAGAATATGATGAATTCTTTGTTGCTTTAGAAGGAAGCTTTTATGGTATTGGAGCAGAATTACAAAAGGCTGATGAGTATGTAAAAATTGTTAATGTACTAAGAGATACACCGGCAGAAAAAGCAGGACTCTTAGTTGGAGATATTATTTTAGAAGTGGATGGACAATCAATTGAAGGGTTAAGTGTGGATGGTGCAGTAGCTATTATTAGAGGAGAGTTAGGAACAAAAGTAATATTGACCATAAATAGAAATAATGAAATAATAACTCAAGAAATTACGAGAGGTAGAATAAATGTTTCTTCTGTATATACAGAAGATTTAAGTAAATTTGAGAATGTATATGAAAAAGAATTACTACAAACTATAGAGTACATATATATATCTAGATTCAGTGAAAGTGTATCAGATGACTTTGCAAAAATGCTAATAAAAGCACAAGAAGCTGAGAAGGATTACCTTGTACTTGATTTAAGAAATAACACAGGTGGTTATATGAATCAAGCAATAAATATTGCTAGAATGTTAGTGCCAGAGGGACCGGTGTTATATACAGTAAATAAAAATGGAGAGGAACAAGTGTATTACAGCTATTTAGAGAATAAAGTTTTTGAACAAATCATTGTCATCACAAATGAATACACGGCATCAGCTTCTGAAATCTTAGCAAGTGCTATAGTAGAGTCAGGTGCTGGATTAATTGTTGGAGAGCAAACATATGGCAAAGGTGTGGTCCAACATTTATACAATTTTGGGAACTCCGCATTCAAATTAACAGTAGAAGAATACTTTAGTCGCAATAGAAGTAAAATAAATGATATAGGTATTAAACCAAATATAGAAGTAAAGATACCGTATTTATTACCAGAACCTACAATAAGATATAGTATGAATATGAAAGATGATAGGATCTATGAAATAAATGAGATATTAAAGTACTTAGGGTATTATGAAGGGAACATTTCAAATGAATATACTCAAAAAACCTTTGAGGGAATAAAATCTTTTCAAAGAGACCATGGTTTATACCCTTATGGTGTATGCGATTTAAGCACCCAATTAAAGTTAAATGAAATATTAAAAGATAATGTACAAGAAAAAGATATGCAATTAGATAAGGTATTACAATTTATACAAGAATATAACAAGAATATTAAAAAGTGACTTGACTAACGCCTAAACTACCTTTAAAATATATTAATTGTGGTACTGTTTTAGAGATATAAATTTAGCAATAAAATTTTTTAATGTAAATTATAAGTAATTATAACTTACTTCATATAATCTATTTCAAGAAAACCAAATGATAAAGAAAAATAATAGAGGTGAAAAGGATGCAAACGAAGTATATTTTTGTTACAGGAGGTGTAGTATCAGGCTTAGGTAAAGGGATAACAGCCGCAGCATTAGGAAGGTTGTTAAAAGAGCGAGGTAAGAAAGTTACTATTCAAAAGTTTGACCCTTACATTAATATTGATCCTGGTACGATGAGTCCATATCAACATGGAGAAGTGTTTGTAACAGAAGATGGCGCTGAAACGGATTTAGATTTAGGTCATTATGAAAGATTTATTGATGAAAATCTTTCCCAATATAGCAGTGTAACTACTGGAAAAATATATTGGTCAATCCTAAACAAAGAAAGAAAAGGGGAATTCCTAGGAGCCACTGTACAAGTAATTCCTCACATAACAAACGCTATAAAAGACAGAGCATACAGAGTAGGTAAAAACAATCAATCAGAGATCGTTATAACTGAAATTGGTGGTACAGTAGGTGATATAGAAAGTTTACCTTTCTTAGAAGCTATTAGACAAGTTGCGTCTGATGTAGGAAGAGAAAATGTTCTATATATCCATGTAACACTAATCCCATATTTATCAAAATCTGGTGAAATGAAAACAAAACCAACACAACATTCTGTAAAAGAACTACGTTCTATTGGTATTCAACCAGATATATTAGTATGTCGTTCGGAACAAGAAATGTCAGAAGATATGATTGAAAAATTAGCCTTATTCTGTAATGTAGATAAAGATTGTGTAATACAAAATCTTGATGCAGAAACATTGTATGAAGTACCTTTAATGCTAGAAGAGCAAGGTCTTGCAGATATAGTATGTAAAAAGTTTAACTTAGGCTGTACACCTCCAAATTTAACGGACTGGACCAATATGGTACAAAAAGAAAAAAATGTTGACAAGGAAGTAACTATAGGATTAGTTGGAAAATACGTTGAATTACACGATGCTTACTTATCAATAGTAGAATCACTAAAACACGGTGGAATCTTTCACTCAACCCAAGTGGATATTAGATGGATTAATTCTGAAGAATTAGATGAATCAAATATGAAAGAAAATTTAGATGGATTAAATGGTATTCTAGTTCCAGGTGGATTCGGTGATAGAGGTGTAGAAGGAAAAATTTTGGCAATACAATATGCAAGAGAGAACAAAATACCTTTCTTTGGAATCTGTCTTGGAATGCAGTGTGCCGTTATTGAATATGCAAGAAATGTATTAAACTTAAGTGGTGCACACAGTTCGGAATTAGTGCCAGAAACGCCATATCCAGTTATTGACTTAATGCCTGAGCAAAAAGACATTGATGGATTAGGTGGTACCATGAGATTAGGTGCTTATCCTTGTAAAGTAAAAGACAATACAAAAGCAGCAGAAGCTTATGATGATGAGTTGATTTATGAACGTCATAGACATAGATATGAGTTTAATAATGAGTATAGAGATAGATTAGAAGAAGCTGGACTGGTAATATCTGGTGTTTCTCCAGATGAACATTTAGTAGAAATGGTAGAAGTTAATGACCATCCATGGTTTGTTGGTGTTCAATTCCATCCAGAATTTAAGTCTAGACCAAATAGAGCGCATCCTTTATTTAGAGACTTTATTGGAGCAAGTGTTAGCTGTAAATATGAGTAAAAAAAAGACCTTACATAAGTGTTTGTAAGGTCTTTTTTAATTGGTATAAAAGGTTAAAAAAAACAGGTAAACAAAAACTGCCACCTGTAGCTTTTTCTTAAGTATGTTATGTAGCTAAAATTACTTTTTAGCTCCTTTAAATCCAACGATATATACACCAGCTAATTCTACTTTTACCATTTTCTTAACAGGTAAATCATTAAATACTTTATCATCACATAATAAAGTCGTAATTTTTGGTCCTATTTTTGCCTTTACCATAGGTAGTTTTCTAAATCTAAGATATTTTGGAATTTGGTCGTGAATATTCTTAGGTAGGTTAGCATCTTTTGCTTTTAATTTTTTCTTATCAATGATTAGTATTGATGTAACAGTTTTATGTTGGTCAATTAAGGATTTTTGTTCATCCATCTTTGATTGCATTTTTCTACCAACAAGATATAGAATACCCATAATACCTAGCAGAACGGCAATTATTATTAAAGTAACTTGAAAAAATGTCATAAATAGGCACCCTCCTTAGTATTTTTAAGTCCTATTGTATTTTATCACTAAATAAGAAAAAATGAAATAGTTAAATTTATATTTTTTAATTCCACCCTTTTTTGGTATAATATAATGAAGGCAAAAATCATAAGGTGAGTAAATGTAAATATAGTATGTTAAAAATACAAAGGTTGGATGGAGAGATAATAACTGTGGGAATAGGAGAATTTATTGTATCAAGTTATAGATGGATATTTAGCAATATATTACTAATCAATATATTACTAGCTATTCTTATAGTATTTTTCGAAAGAAGAAATCCTACCAGTGTTTGGGCTTGGATTCTAATACTTATATTTTTTCCCATTGGAGGATTTATTCTTTATTTATTGCTAGGTCAGGATTTAAGAAGGAAAAAATTATTTAAAGTAAAAGAGATTGAAGACGAGGTTAACCGAGTTATAAGAAGGCAAGAAGAAAAAATATATCGGAATGAATATAAAGCCATTGATCCATTGTTTCAAGAATTTAGAGATATGATTATGTTTAACCTTGTTAGTAATTCATCTATGTATACAGCAGATAACGAAATAGAAATATACAATGATGGTATTAAAAAGTTTCAAGCATTAATAGATGCAATAGACAATGCAAAGTCCTTTGTTCATATTCAATATTATATTTTTAGAGACGATGAATTGTCAGTGAGGTTATGTGAAACCCTTTGTAAAAAAGCTAGAGAAGGTATTGAAGTAAGATTACTATATGATGGAATGGGTTGTATTCGGGTAAAAAAGAAGTTTTGGAAACATCTTGCTAAATCAGGTGTTAAGATTGCTGAATTCTTTCCACCTTTTGTACCTTTAGTGAATCTACGTGTGAATTTTAGAAACCATAGAAAGATTGTAATTATAGATGGCTATCAAGGGTTCGTAGGTGGATTTAATGTAGGGAAAGAATACATTGGAAAAGTAAAGAAGTTCGGTTATTGGCGTGACACACATTTGAAAATAATAGGCTCAGCTGTAGATTCTTTACAAATGAGATTCCTCCTAGACTGGAATTATGCTTCTAGAGAGAATCTTATTAGGTATGAAAAGTATTTTCCAACTAAAGTATTGGCTGGAAGCAATGGGATACAAATCGTATCAAGTGGCCCTGACTCTAAAAGACAAAATGTAAGAAACAATTATTTAAAAATGATAATGAAAGCGAAGAAAAGCATTTATATACAAACGCCCTATTTAATCCCAGATGATGCTATATTAGAGTGTTTGAAAATAGCCGCCTTATCAGGTGTGGATGTTAGGGTAATGATTCCAGATAAGCCAGACCATCCCTTTGTTTATTGGGCATCCATATCATATATTGGAGAACTTATTGATGCAGGGGCAAAATGTTATAAATACAATAATGGGTTCCTGCACAGCAAAGTGGTTACAATTGATGGGTTGGTAAGTAGCGTAGGAACGGCCAATATGGATATCAGAAGTTTTAAATTAAACTTTGAAGTAAATGCATTTATATATAATTCTAAAACCACTATGGAACTAGAAAAGAACTTTATGGAAGATGTAAAAAATTCAACAGAGATTACAAAATACCTGTATATGCAAAGGTCCTTAATAATAAAAATTAAAGAGTCTATATCAAGGCTTTTATCACCTGTATTATAAAAAAAGATGAGTAAAGGACGGCTATCCTAATACTCATCTTTTTTGACGCTTATTTTTCAATTAATTCACTTACAATATGTTGGACATATTTAGCACTCTGTTTTTGTTCTGAAGGCTCTAATTCGTTAAGAAAAACAGGTTTTCCAAAGTTCAATTGTACATTTGCTGGCTTTACTCTTTTTCCATTTTTCTCAAGAATATAATCACTTCTGCTAATGCCAAAAGGCACAACAGGAATGCCTGCTTTTTCCGCTAATTTTAAACTGCCTTGCTTAAATGGCAGCATATCATCTGTCTTTGAACGAGTACCCTCTGGAAAAATAACCATAGAATGGCCGTTTTTTAATAACTCTACCCCAGCGATCATGGTTTTCATAGCTGCTCTTACATCGTGTCTATCAAGAAACAAACAGCCAGCAGAAGTCATCCACCAACTCATAATAGGAACTTTTTTCATTTCTTTTTTTGCAATAAAGCCTGTTGAATTTGGTAAATGCTTAAATAATACAGGAATATCAAACCAGCTTCGATGATTTCCAATAAATAAGGCTGGTCCTTTTGGTATGTTTTCAAGTCCTGTAACGGTTATTTTTGTGCCAGCCATGGATAAAAGATGACTTGACCAAATTTTGCCAAAGTATAAGGTGTATTTATATTGTGCCTTTTTACTGAACAACCCTATAATGTACCCTATAAGTAAAAAAGGTAAAGTCAATATAAAGTATAAGATAATATAAATTGCAATAAGTATGATACGCATTTTATCACCTGCTTCATCTATTAGTCTTGTGAGTAATTTTAACCTTAAGGTGTCAAATTATTCATGTAGTAGTATTCATCTAAAGTTATATTATTGTCTGTTAAAATATCAGCCAGATCAATTCCAACATATCTGATATGCCAAGGTTCAAAATTATAACCTGTAATGTGGGTTTTATCTGCGGGATAGCTAATGACAAATCCAAAACGATGGGCATTGGCTTTTAACCATTGTCCCTCAGGAGTAGAAGCAAATTCTGAAGTCAAATTAAACCCAACAGCTTTAGAAGTAACATCCATAGCTAAGCCAGTTTGATGTTCGCTATGACCTGGTTTTGCACTGTATTTATTTGTCCATTCTTCTCCTCTTGTTTGAAGATTACGCTCATATATTGCTTTCTGGCGTTGATAAGATCTATAGCCAGAAACAGCAAATAGAAATAAATTTTCTTCTTCTTCAGCAGCGTTAAATAGATCTTCTAAAGCTATAGCCGCAACTTCTCTAAGCAGCATTTTATCATCATAACCTTCGAATGAAAATCGAACATTAGGAATCATAAGATCATTAGGAATATAATTACTTGGCAAATAATACAATTTATTTACCAATGAAGTCACACTATCAGGAGTATTAATAGGAGTAACTTCTTCTGGAATAACTGGTTCCTTTGGAATCATAGATTCATCAATTCCTTTTGTTTCGTCGTTATTATCTATTATATGTCCAGGTGATTGGGTATTATTATTAAAATCTTTTTCAATAATTTCTTCTATAGCCAATGCACTATCTGAATCATTTTCACTTTTGTTTTCTATTTCTTTTTCAGAGATAGTATTTGATATAGGAATATAATTTGAAGTTCTATTATTACATCCAGCAAAAAAAATAGTGGCTGTTATCATTACTAGTATTCTTTTTTTCATCTAACTTGCCTCCCTTACTAATGTATTATAACATGTGGTGACAAAGTTGTATATAATGTAGCATTTTCTCTTATTAAACGAGAAAATCCTTCAATAACTTAGAAATACCTAAGTCAAGAAGGATTTATTAAATACTATATAATTAGATTTCAGTTTCTCTAAAACGTTCTATCATTTCTTGTTTTAAATTATAAAGATTAGTGGTTAAATCCACATAAACATATTGTGGGTTGATAATACGTCTTGTTTCAGGCCATAGAGATTCAAGTTCAGTAAAACAGTATTTTTGAATATCCATTACTTTTGGTGAGTTATAAACACAGTGACCTTTTATAAAGATTGGTATCAATAATTCTCTAAGAGTAAAGGTACCAGGCTTTAGGATCATTCTCTTCCAAGTTGCCTTAGGATCAAATAAAAGCAAAGGTTCTGTTTCTTTTATATCTTCGTGGTCTAAAGCAATTAAGTCTGCTTTAATTTTTCCAGAATCTTTATCATATACTCGATAGATTTTTTTATTCCCAGGATTTGTTATCTTTTCTGGGTTTTCAGATACTTTAATCTTAGGTTCAAAAGTATCTCCTTTAGATATAGCACTTAATTTATAAACACCACCAAAAGCAGGGCAGTCTTTAGAGGTTATTAAGTTAGTACCTACACCCCATACAGTAATTTCTGCACCTTGAGATTTAAGATCTTGAATGAGATATTCATCTAAATCACTAGATGCGGATATAACGGCATCTTCAAACCCTGCATTATCAAGCATTTTTCGGGCTTTTTTAGATAAGTAAGCTAAGTCTCCACTATCAAGGCGAATGCCATATAATTTAGGTTTGATGCCTTTTTCTTTTAGTTCTTTAAATACTTTTATTGCATTAGGCACACCAGTTCTAATGGTATCATAAGTATCTACTAATAAAAGACAAGCATCAGGATATAAATTGGCATAAGTTCTAAAAGCAGTCAATTCATCATCATAACTCATAACCCAACTATGAGCATGTGTTCCCTTAACCGGCACATCAAATAATTTACCAGCTAAAACATTAGAAGTACCAGAACAACCACCAATAACTGCGGCTCTAGCGCCATAAATACCAGCATCAGGACCTTGAGCTCTTCTAAGACCGAACTCTAATACAATATTATCCTTTGCTGACCATTTTACCCTTGAAGCTTTTGTGGCTATTAGACTTTGATGGTTCATTATATTTAAAACACCTGTTTCTATAATTTGAGCTTCCATTATAGGGGCAATGATTTTCATAACAGGTTCATTTGGAAATATAACTGTACCCTCAGGTACACTATAGATGTCACCTGTAAATTTAAAATGGGATAAATAGTCTAAAAAATCTTCCTCAAATATTTTTTGTTCTCTTAAATATTGAATATCTTCTGGTGAAAAGTTAAGATTATTAATATAATCAATTACTTGTTCTAAGCCAGCAGCAATGGAGTAAGAGCCATCACAAGGATTTGTACGATAAAAAAAGTCAAATATTACTTTTCCATCTCGATCATAGGATTTGAAATATCCTTGCATCATAGTTAGTTCATAAAAATCTGTCAATAAAGTTAGATTCATTTATATTCAATCCTCTCTATTTCATCCGTTGTATAAAGATAGTATAACAAATAAATTCTATTGTTATTTTAACATATACAAATTTTAGCAACATTATAGCATATGTAAAGTTATCTGTATATACGAAAATGTCTTAGAAACCTTTACAAATTAGATTATTAACTATATAATAGTATATTGACATGTCTGTGTTTAAGTACAGTTAAGCATGGGCTATAAAGTAGCGGTTAAAAATAACGAAGCCTATGCCTCTTGCTTTGTAAGAGCCACAAGCTTTGTTGAAAACATTAATTTCAAATCCTTGCAAGCAAGTTTGAAATTAATACTTTCATATTGTATTTGTGAAATTTATATAGACTCACATTAGATTAGGAGGTATTAAGGTGTACGAGAAAGTATCAACCAACCTTAATTTTGTCGAGAGAGAAAAGAAAGTATTAGATTTCTGGAAAGAAAACGAAGTATTTGAAAAAAGTATTGATTTTAGAAAAGAGGGACCAACATATACATTTTATGATGGACCACCAACAGCCAATGGAAAGCCACATATTGGGCATGTTTTAACACGTGTAATAAAAGACTTAATTCCAAGATATAGAACTATGAAAGGCTATAAAGTTCTTAGAAAAGCAGGATGGGATACCCATGGACTTCCTGTAGAACTTGAAGTAGAAAAACTTTTAGGTCTAGATGGAAAAGATCAAATTGAAGAGTACGGATTAGAACCATTTATTAATCAATGTAAAGAAAGTGTTTGGAAGTACAAAGGCATGTGGGAAGATTTCAGTGGAAAAGTTGGTTTTTGGGCTGACATGGACGATCCATATGTAACTTATGACAACAATTATATTGAATCTATTTGGTGGGCTCTTAGACAAATATGGGACAAAGGATTGTTATACAAAGGACATAAAATTGTTCCTTACTGTGCAAGATGTGGAACACCTTTATCAAGCCATGAAGTAGCTCAAGGCTATAAAGATGTCAAAGAAGCATCAGCAATAGCAAAATTTAGATTAAAAGACAAAGAAGATGAGTTTTTCTTAGCTTGGACAACAACACCTTGGACACTACCTTCTAATGTTGCCCTATGTGTTAATCCTAATGAAACTTATGTAAAAATAAAATTAGAAGATGGTTACTATATTCTTGCAGAAGAACTAGTAAGCAAAGTAGTTGGAGAATTAGAATATGAAGTAATAGAAAAATACAAAGGTAAAGATCTTGAATATAAAGAGTATGAGCCTTTATTTGATTTTGCACAAGTAGAAGGAAAAGCTTTCTACGTAACATGTGCAGACTTTGTTACTTTATCAGATGGTACAGGTATTGTTCATATAGCCCCTGCATTTGGTGAAGACGATTCACAAGTAGGTAGAAAATATGAATTACCATTCGTTCAATTAGTAGATGAAAAAGGTGAGTTTGTACCTGAAGCAGCACCTTATACAGGAAAGTTTGCAAAAGATGCAGATCCACAAATTATAAAAGATTTAACTGAAAAAGGATTGTTATTCAAATCCCTAGACTATGAACATTCATATCCACATTGCTGGCGTTGTGATACACCACTATTATATTACGCAAAAGATACTTGGTTTGTAAAAATGACAGAAGTTAAGGAAAGACTTATTGCCAATAACAATAAGATCAATTGGCTTCCAGAAAGTATTGGTAAGCGTCGATTTGGAGATTGGTTAAACAATGTTCTAGATTGGGGACTTAGCCGTGATAGATATTGGGGTACACCACTTAATATTTGGGAATGTGAATGTGGCCATAGACATTCTGTTGGAAGTATAGAAGAATTAAAATCAATGTCAGATAATTGTCCTGATGATATTGAACTTCATAGACCATATATTGATGAAGTGTTAATCAACTGTGAAAAATGTAGTAGTAAAATGAAACGTGTAGATGTGGTAATTGACTGTTGGTTTGATTCAGGGGCTATGCCTTTTGCTCAATGGCATTATCCATTTGAGAACAAGGAAATCTTTGAAGACAACTTCCCAGCAGATTTTATATCAGAAGCAGTAGACCAAACAAGAGGATGGTTCTATTCATTACTTGCAATTTCTACATTATTATTTGATGAGCCAGCCTTTAAAAATGTTATTGTACTAGGATTGGTTCAAGATGAAAACGGACAAAAAATGTCCAAATCAAAAGGCAATGCAGTAGATCCTTTTGAAGCATTAGAAAAATATGGAGCGGATGCTATTAGATGGTACTTCTATGTAAATAGTGCACCATGGTTACCAAACCGTTTCTATGACGATGCAGTAGTTGAAGGTCAAAGAAAGTTTATGGGGACCCTATGGAACACATATGCATTCTATGTGCTTTATGCCAATATAGATCAATTTGATCCAACACAGTACAAATTAGAATATGATAAGTTAAACCAAATGGATAAATGGTTATTATCTAAATTAAACACATTAATTAAAACAGTGGATACTAATTTAGATAACTATAGAATTACTGAATCTGCAAGGGCTTTACAAGAATTTGTTGATGATTTAAGTAATTGGTATGTAAGAAGAAGTAGAGAAAGATTCTGGCAAAAAGATATGCCACAAGATAAGATCAACGCTTATATGACATTGTATACAACTCTTACAACCCTTACAAAAGTATCAGCACCATTTATACCATTTATGGCTGAAGAAATATATAAAAATTTAGTAACAAACTTTAGCAAAGAAGAACCAATTAGTGTTCACTTGTGTGATTTCCCAGTAGTAAATGAAGAAATCATTGATACAAAATTAGAAGAGAATATGGACTTAGTACTTCAAATCGTAGTACAAGGACGTGCGTGTAGAAACTCTGCTAATATTAAGAATAGACAACCTATTGGTACAATGTATGTAGGAGCTAAAAACCAATTAGAGGATTCATACAAAGAAATCATTGCAGAAGAGTTAAATATTAAAGAAGTTATCTTCTTAGAAGATATGAGTGCCTTTACTTCCTATGCCTTTAAACCACAATTAAAAACATTAGGGCCAAAGTATGGTAAACTCATTCAACAAATAAGACAAGGGCTATCTGAAGTAGATGGCAATAATGCAATGAATGAACTTAAAGCCAATGGAAAGCTTATATTAAATATAGAGGGTCAAGAAATTGAATTGCTTGAAGAAGATCTATTAATAGAAGCCGTTGAAAAAGAAGGATTTGTAACGGATTCTGATAAAGATGTAACCGTTGTATTAGATACCAATCTTACAGAGACATTAATTGAAGAAGGTTATGTAAGAGAAGTCATTAGTAAAATACAAACAATGCGTAAAGAAGCAGGATTTGAAGTAACAGATCATATAAAAGTATTCTATCAAAATAATGACAAACTTGTAGCAATTATTGAAAAAAATAAAGAAGAAATCATAGACGAAGTATTAGCAAAAGAAGCCAATGTAGGTAAAGATGAATCAGGGTATTCTAAAGAATGGAATATCAATGGTGAAGAAGTAGAATTAACAGTAGTGAAAGTATCTTAAGAAAAACACACATATAGTAAAAAGCTCCCAAGTATAAAATTTGGGAGCTTTTTTTAACTCATTGCAATGTTCCATTTTATAGAAGAAATTGTTTTTTCTAGACTTAATTCTTGTACAACCTTTTCTAGCAATTCTTTATTGCCTACGGTGGATAGAATCTCAGCTGTAACCTCCATATACAATGGGTTATCAGTCTCTTCACTAGAAAGAGAAATGAGTATTAAAGGACTTTTGCTTAGAACCTCAACAGTTCTAGCCCGAATATGACCAACGTCTTCTAAGGTACAAACCAATTGTAGTCGATAAGACAGTTCTAATTCCATACTTTTGTAATGAGATTGATTCATTTTATATTGAATGCGTCTAAGTACTGTATTAGCCATAAGAATGACTAAAGTTCCAATAAAGGCTTCAACCAGGAAGCCGCCACCACATAGGACACCAACGGCAGCAGAACACCATAAGGTAGCTGCTGTATTTAACCCCCTTACATGAAAGCCCTCTCGAAGGATAACCCCTCCACCTAAAAAACCAATACCAGATACTACGGCAGCAGCAGTACGTGTAGGGCTAGAGTCAAATTCAACCATTGCAGATAGTAGTACAAATAAGGATGAACCTACAGCAACTAATGCATTTGTTCTAAGGCCTGCCATCCTTTGTCGCCATTGTCTTTCTGTACCAATAAGAATCCCTAATAAAAAAGCAACTAATACTCTTGAGCTAAAAGTAATTAAATTCATAATTTAACCTCCTTTTGGGAGAGTGAGTTAACAATAGTATAAAAATAGTAAATCACATTTAAAACCTGATTTACTATACTATATACAAATTTATGGATGAAAGTGAATTTGTATTTTCTATATACCATATTATTATAGTAAGTGGGATAAGAAATATTGTACAAGGAAGAAATAAATTGCTAAACCAGAGATGTCTTTTATAGTTGTAATAATTGGGTCAGATCCTGCAGCTTGATCAAAGCCTAATTTAACTAATACATAAGGTACAAAATAACCTAAACTTGTTGCAAGGGTAATTGTAAGGGTTAAGGCAATTCCAATTGCAATACCAAGACCTGGAATGCCTTGCCATATATGTGCAATAATGCCGGCTAGAGAACCTAAAATAACACCCATACTAAATCCAACATACATTTCTCTAAAAAGATGTCTAGAAAAATTTTGGATATTAATTTGCCCTAATATAAGTGCACGAGTAAAGATTGTTGAGGATTGAGTACCTACATTGCCACCCATATCCATGATGACAGGTATAAAAATGGCTACAGCAGCAATAGATTCAAGAGTTTCTTCGAAAACGTCTATAACCAAACCTGCTAAAAGACCACCAGCTAAAGTAATAAGCAAAAATGGGATTCTAGCTTTCCAAACATCTATCATAGAACCTCTCACAAGGGCAGCGCTTCTATTGGTTTCTCTTTGATTAATATCAAGCAAACCAACTTTATCAAAAATATCATCTGTTGTTTCATCTTCTAGAATATCCATAGCATCATCAACAGTTACGATACCAACTAGTCTGCTTTCTTTATCTAGTACTGGAACAGATAATAAGTCCCGGTGTTGTAGTAATTTTGCTACTTTTTCTTGATCTGTATCTGTATAAACATTTGTAAAATCTTTAGTCATTAGTGTTTCTAGCTTTGTATCATCATCATTTATAAGTAAGTCTCTTAAGGACACAATACCTTCTAGAATTCTATTTTCATTTGTTATAAAAATAGTATAAACAGTTTCTGGGTTTTTCTGATTGGCAATTTCACGTATTTTATTAGTTGCTTCTTTTACAGTAAGATGTTTTTTTAATGAAATATACTTAGGTGTCATTATTCTACCAGCAGTTTCACTTTCATAACCTAATAAGTCTGCTGTTATTTGACGATCTTCAAAAGATAAAGAATCAAGTAATTTTTTTGCTACTTTTGCTGGCAGTTCATCTAATAATCTTGCTCTATCATCTGGTGCTAAGTCTTTTATAATCTCAGTTGATTTTTGGTCTGTAAAGGATAATAATAAATTTTCTTGCAAATCTAAGTCAAGTTGTTCAAAGACATTAAGTGCTTTGTCTTTTGATAACAATCTAAACAAAACAACTGTATCATTATCATCTTCTAACTCTTTGAAAACATCTATTAAATTCCAAGTTTCTGTTTTATTTGCAATTTCTTTTAATGCATCTAGGTTTTTATCTTTTAGTAAAGATTGAATGGTTACGATATAATCTTTCATTTCTAATCCTCCTCTTAAAATAACCTAAAATTAGCATGTCGCTATTTAATGCACTGTATTCATTTTTATAGATAAATAATTATGTTCTGAGGGTTCTATCGTATTTTAAAATTTAATCATATTATCAGTATATCATAAAAAGTTATACAAAAAAACGACTCAAAAGAGTCGTTATAACAATTTTTGTTGTAGAGAAAATCTATGAAACCGCTTGATGGCTTGAATGTGTAGGCGTTGGTATCTCTTCAGAATCACCTCTAAAAGCTAGTTTTAATAGTAAAGGCGTAATCAACGTGGTGATTATGATTACAATAATTACAGGTACAAAATATTTTTCTGAAATAAGACCTAAGTTATAACCTCTGTTGGCAATAATTAAAGCAATTTCACCTCTACATACCATACCAATACCTATTTGAACAGATTGTTTGCCTTTAAAACCTGAAAGTTTTGCCCCTAATGTACATCCACCTATTTTTGTCAAAATAGCAACGATAGACAATACGGCTATAAATAAAATAATTCTGCCTTCCATTGGACCAATAACTGTATTAATACCGATATAGGCAAAGTGCATTGGTGCAAAAAACATATACGATAGCACTTCTAGTTTATGCTCTATATAGTCAGATTCAACGGTGTTACAAACAATTAAACCAGCAATATAAGCCCCTGTAATATCAGGTACTGAGAAAAGGCTAGCAACATAAGCTAAAACCAAACAAAATACAAATCCAAAAACAGGGATTCTACGCTTTTTACCTTCTCTTTCGCTAAACCAATTAAAAAGAAAACGAAATATTACACCTGCAATAAGAACAAATATAAAAAATCCTGCTATTTTTAGCAATTCCATTGAAAAAGATGTTGTTGTAGGATCTAATCTTCCTATTAAAAAAGTTAAAATAATAATTCCTAAGATGTCATCAAGAACTGCAGCACCGATAATGGCAACCCCTGTAGAAGTTCTTAACTTTCCTAATTCCATTAAAGTTTCTACTGTAATACTAACAGATGTTGTTGTAAGAATAATCCCTATAAAAATAGTTTCTAACATAGGAAGACCAAAAAAAGATGCAACAGCAAATCCACCTAAAAAGGGAAAAATAACCCCTAATACGGCGATGAAAATCATTGCCTTACTACATTTTTTTAGCTCTCTTAAATCTGTTTGCATACCTGCAACGAATAAAATAATAATAACACCTATTTCACCCATTGTTTCTATAAAATGATGATCGTGGAATATATTAAAAACTGTAGGCCCCAGGATAATCCCTGCAAGCAAAGCGCCTAAAACTTGAGTCATGCTATATTTTCTTGTAATAACCCCGAACAATTTAGTAAACAGCAATATAATTGCAACGTCTCTTAACGCTTCTGTAGCCATAATAACCCTCCTGTCACACTGTTGAATATTATGTCGAATCCTTCTTGAAGCACTATCGTATATTATAGCATAATAGCTTTTTAAATGAAACAAATAAAGTTATCCATGTATATATAAATTTTGCAGGTAATTTGATGATTTGTAGTACATTTTTACTCAGAAAAATTAGAGAGGTGTCAAGATGGTTTCACTTGTTCTAATTTTATATAAAAATGAATATACAAGAATTAGGACAAATATATAAAAAAGGTGGATAAGATGCTAAAAACGAAACTCATTAGTGGATTACTCATAATTATTATAATAATTTCACTACCTTATTTTATAACACTTATATTAAATGAAAACAGGACTATTAATGATGTAAAAATAGAAAGTGGAGAAAAAGGAGTCAAAATAATTAATGAGTTAGGAGAAGTAGAGGAATTAGGGTTAGAAGAATATATTATAGGGGTAGTGGCGGCAGAAATGCCAGTAAGTTTTGAAAGAGAAGCCCTAAGAGCTCAAGCAGTAGCAGCTAGAACATATGCAGTAAAGCATATGGGGGAAAATGCAACCATACATGTAGATGACATTTATCAAAGTTACATTAGCAAAAAAAAGATGGAAGAAATCTGGGGCGTTAGAAATTTTGCAGAAAATTATAATAAGATATCAGACGCAGTTTTAAGTACAAGAGGTGAAATAATCGTTTATGATGACGAGCCAATAGAAGCTGTATTTCATTCAACGAGTGCAGGCAGAACACAAGGGGCCCAAGATGTCTGGCAA
The DNA here is from genome assembly GCF_004342165.1 of Natranaerovirga pectinivora. Taxonomy (NCBI): domain Bacteria; kingdom Bacillati; phylum Bacillota; class Clostridia; order Lachnospirales; family Natranaerovirgaceae; genus Natranaerovirga; species Natranaerovirga pectinivora. The sequence continues at coordinate 81,078 of NZ_SMAL01000007.1, forward strand.
GCCGAATTGCCTTATTTGGTTTCAGTAGATAGTAGTGAGGATATGAGAGCGCCAACCTTTTTAACTGTAAAAACATTTTCTAATGATGAAATTATTCAACTTATAAAAAAAGCTGTACCTGACTTTGAAATTTACTCTTCTAATGTAATTGAACAAACACAAATTATTAGAAGAAGTGAGGGGGGTTACATAACCTCAATGCAAATAGGGAACACTATTTTTACAGGGGAAGAGATAAGAAATATTTTATCTTTAAAAAGTAGTAACTTCACCATGGAGAATTATGATGGTGATGTAAGATTTGTATCTAAAGGATACGGACATGGGGTTGGATTAAGTCAATATGGGGCAAACTATATGGCAGAAGAAGGTTATACCTATGAAGAGATATTAAAACATTATTATTATAATATTGATATAGTATTGTTAGAAAAGAGTGAATAAAGAAGGTAACCTCTGGAAATAATAAAAGCAGAGGTGATTACATGAAAAAAGAAAAACTATTGTCAGTACTTAAAGGAAAACAATTTTACTATGTTCTTTTGTTAGGTTTCATTGCAATCTTTTCAATTTCTAGCATAATCCTTTCTGATGGCAATAAAAACAAAGAAAATGATAATATTGATATTGTAGATTTGAACACACCATTAGAAGATGAAGAGGATGAATCTTTTCTTCTAGATCCAGTTACATCTGATAATCTAAATACAATCAGAGAGACAGAAGATGTAGCTGATGAAGAAGTAATAAATGAAGAGATTGATTATGCAGAAAATGAAGTAGAAGATGTCCAAGAGGAAGTGGATATTGAAGAACAAGTTGTTACCACAATAAGTGGATCCATTCAAATTTTTGGTGAAACAGTGGCAAAAGATGAAGAAGTAGTATTAACTTTTAGTGAAGGAAATGGGCTGTCTTGGCCTATACAAGGTGAAATAATATTGCCTTATGATGAGGACAGGATAGGTATTTATTTTCAAACATTAGGCCATTACCGAGTGCATGAAGCAATGGGTATTCAAGGCATGATTGGAACTGAAGTAAAAGCTGCAGCTAGAGGAATCATAAAGGAAATATCCAACTTGGAAAAAACAGGATTAACGGTAACAATAGAGCATGGAAGTGGCTATAATACAGTGTATGGGCAACTTAAAGACGTTAACTATAAGGTAGGAGATATGATTAATGAAGGGGCAGTTCTAGGATTAATAAATGAACCTACAGGTTCCTTCGTAGTAGAAGGTAGTCACTTACACTTCCAAGTGTTAAAAGATGGAACAGCAATTAATCCTCAAAATCTATTAAAGTAAAAAAAGTAAATATGCCTTTCCTAAATATCTCCTGAATCTTGATTCAGGAGATATTTGTATGTTATATTGAAAGTCTAATCTGCAAACTTGCTCGCAAGGATTTGGAGATTAGGCTTTCATTGAAACCTTGTGCCTGTAGCGTAGCGAGGGCATGTTGCAAGGTTGATATTAAAGTCTAATCTGCAAACTTGCTCGCAAGGATTTGGAGATTAGGCTTTCAACGAAGCTTGTGACTCTTGGGAAGTAGAGTCATAGGCTGAAGACAAAAACTTAGGAGGCACAATGATGAGAAAACTAAAAATACTATTGATATGCTGTATTTCATTTGTTCTTGTTGCTTGTAATGAAAGATTAGAACAAAAATCCGATATTACATATGCATTAGGAACTATTAGTAGAATAACTATTTTTGACAAAGCGGACAATGATTCAGAAAAGTATTTTAAAGCCATTTCTGACCTTATAAAAGAAAAAGAAAAGGTATTTAGCAAGAATCTAGAAATAAGTGAAGTATCAATGATAAATCTAATGTCAGGACAAGGGCCTATAACAGTTTCTGAGGAAATGGCATATTTATTATTAAAAAGCAAGGAACATGCCTTATTGTCTGATGGCTTATTTGATATTACCATAGGCCCTATAATAAATTTATGGGATATTGGTGGCACAGAGGCTAGAGTGCCAGGTGAAGAAGAAATAAAAGAATTATTACCATATGTGGATTATACTAAAATTAGACTCAATACTAATAATAATGAAGTAGAGTTATTACAAGATAATATGGTTATAGATTTGGGAGGGATCGCTAAAGGGTATATAGCAGATCAAGCCGCTGAATATATGAAAGAGCTAGGTATAAAACACGGTATAGTAAATTTAGGTGGAGATATTGTTACCATAGGGGGTAAACCTGATGGTACGCCTTGGAGGATAGGTGTACAGAATCCACAAGAGGGTCGAGGAGAGACCATTGGGGTTATATCATCTTTTGATAACAGTATTGTAACATCAGGCATATACGAGAGGTTTGTACTAGGTGATGATGATGTGATTTATCATCATATGATAGACCCAAGAACAGGATATCCTTTTGAAAATGAATTAGCCAGTGTTACAATTGTATCGGAATTTGCAATAGATGGAGACGCTTTATCAACAGCGGTATACGGTATGGGATTGGAAAAAGGCTATCTATTTGTTGAGGCGTTAGAAAATATAGATGCAGTTTTTATAACTAAAGAAAATGAAGTATACATTACAACAGCTTTAAAAGATAGATTTGAATTAACAAACAAGCATGAATTTATATTAAAAGAGTGGTAAAAATTTAACTAAAAAATACCATAAGTAATATAAATATAAAAAAGCGGAGATTTTATAATCTCCGCTTAATTTTTTTAGTTATTTAAAGCTTTGTCTACTAATTCAAAGAAATAGTTAACTTTCATAGTAGCTCCAGAAATATCATCAGAAACACCATCTGTAAAAGCAATAGCAGTTGGGTCTTGAATTTCTAATAAATGAGCTTCTGCAAGAGCAGCTTGCTCGTGCCATTCTAATGAAGCGCCACCACGTGCTACCATTCCGTAATTACCATCAATTGAAGCTTGTTTTTTACCGATATCGCCATTCTCTGGAACACCATCCCAGTTAGCAGCAACAATATATCCGTTAATAACTGTTACACGTGCAGAGTATTTGTATCCATTACTGAATTCATCAACTTCTGCATAGTAAGTACCATCTTCCCATAAACCTCTACCTACTGGACCTTTAGCTAGAGCATCTTGAACTAATTCGAAGAAGTAGCTAACAGTAATAGTAGCACCAGTTATTTCATCTGTTTTTCCTGTTTCTGCATCATACGAAACAGCATATGGATTTTGAGTTTCTAATAAAAATGCTTCAGCAGCTTCAGCTTGTAAGTGCCATTCGCCTTGAGTTGCAACAGCAGCCATGCCATATTCACCATCTGCAGCAGTAGTTTTTTTGTCTTTTCCACCATTTCTGTTGGCAGCGTTCCAATCAATCCATTCAAATTTGCCATCTTTAACTTCGAAAGTAACTACGTTTTTCCAGCCGGTTCTTTCGTTGAAACTATCTTCTTGAGCAAAGTAGATACCATCTGCATATTTTGATAAGTTAAATGTTTCTGCCGTTGGTTTTTTTTCGCTACATCCTGCTAAAGATAATGCTAACACCACTAATAACAATATTGATAAAACCTTTTTCATAAAAATATCCTCCTTGAAATATAAAATTCTGTCAATTCCTTATAAGTTATTTTTTTAACATTCAATAGATAAAAAAATAACAAGTGATTGCAAAACTAGTTGAACTTTATTATATATTCTTTTAAGAAAAAAATCAATACCTTTTATTCCTAAATCATAATTTACCAATAGGACTTCTAAGTATTAATAAATCACTTAATAAAATAAAACAAAAACAGTTTCTTATATTCATATTTTAAACCTAGTAGCCATATATTTAACTAAGTGTAACTTTAGAGGGGGACTTAGGTTGAAACAATACATAGAAGAGAGGGCTATTGATATAGCAAATTATATCATTGAAGCAAATGCTACTGTAAGACAAACAGCAAAAAAATTTGGAATAAGTAAATCAACAGTTCATAAAGATGTTACAGAGCGTTTGACTCTAATAAATCCTTCGTTAGCTATGAAAGCCAGAAAAGTTCTTGATGTGAACAAATCCGAAAGACATATTAGAGGTGGATTAGCAACCAAAGAAAAGTATATGAGCCTAACCCAGAATACAAAGTCAAGTATATATTAACTTTCAATAGGTTTTGATGAAAGTATTAAAAGCAATCGATTATTATCGGTTGCTTTAAACGTATAGAAGACTTTTTATATACTATAAAAATGTGACAAAATGATTTTGTATACGGTGAAATATATAAAGAAATAATTTTGTGAAAGATATTTGTTTATAGGGAAAAATATAGTTTTTAAAATTTGTCATAATAGTGTATAATAGAAAGAATAAAACACAACAATTTGTTTGTTAAAAAGGATAATAGAATGCCCAATTTTTGGGAATGCTATAAAAGGTCATTAAATAAATCTAAATTAACAAAATACCTTTAAAAAATGTCAAGTATTGTATATAATAGAATTATATACACGAATTAAACTTTATATGTAATTTGACGATATAAGTAATGTGTTTTTTGATTGTAGGATTGTTGCCAATTCAAGATCGTTAGTGGCAAATAAATTATGGTTAAACAGAATAATTAAAAATATATAAATAATAAGGAAAATAAGCAGGAAGGGGTACAAATAATGTTCGGTACAGATATTGGAATTGATTTAGGAACAGCAAGCGTATTAGTTTATATTAAAGGAAAGGGAGTTGTATTAAAAGAACCTTCTGTTGTTGCTATTGATCGTGATACGGATAAAATCTTAGCAGTAGGGAATGAAGCAAGAAGTATGCTAGGAAGAACACCTGGTAATATTGTTGCAATTAGACCTCTTAGACAAGGGGTTATTTCTGATTATACAGTTACGGAAAAAATGTTAAAATATTTCATCGGTAAAGCAGTAGGAAGAAGACTTTTAAGAAAACCACGTATTAGTGTATGTGTGCCGAGTGGTGTTACTGAAGTTGAAAAAAGAGCTGTTGAAGATGCTACATACCAAGCGGGAGCAAGACGTGTAGAGATTATAGAAGAACCTATTGCTGCTGCTATTGGCGCAGGCATAGATATAACAAAAGCTTGTGGAAGTATGGTAGTAGATATCGGTGGCGGTACATCTGATATAGCTGTTATATCTTTAGGTGGAACAGTAGTAAGCAACTCCATAAAAATTGCGGGAGATAATTTTGATGAAGCAATTGTTAGGTATATGAGAAAGAAACATAACCTATTAATTGGTGAAAGAACAGCAGAAGACATTAAAGTAAAAATTGGAACGGCATATAAAAGACCAGAAGTATTAACTATGGATGTAAGAGGAAGAAACTTAGTAACAGGACTTCCAAAAACCATAACAGTATCCTCAGAAGAAACAGAAGAAGCGTTAAAAGAAGTAACTTCTCAAATAGTAGAAGCTGTTCATAGTGTATTAGAAAAAACACCACCTGAATTAGCATCAGATATAGCTGACCGTGGAATCGTTATGACAGGTGGCGGCAGTTTATTACAAGGCTTAGATCAATTAATAGAACAAAAGACAGGTATTAATGTAATAACAGCAGATGACCCTCTAACTTGTGTTGCTATTGGAACTGGAAAATATGTTGAATACTTAGCAGGAAAAAGAGACTAATAGAAAAGGTGTGAAACTATGGTAAGAGGATTATATACGGCAGCAACAGGTATGATGAACCAACAGCAGAGAATGGATATAGTTTCTAACAACTTAGCCAATGTTAATACAACAGGATTCAAAAAAGATGGCGTTGTAGTAGAATCATTTGAAGATGTTTTAACATTAAAAGTTAATGACAACAATATGAATACACATATAGGAAAGATGAATTTAGGTGTTAAAACTGGTGTAGTATTTACAGACTTTAACCAAGGATCATTTATGCAAACACATGATCCTTTTAATATTGCCATTCAAGGGGAAGGGTTCATTGGGATTAGTACTCTTGATAGAAATGGAAATATTGTTGAAAGATATACAAGAGATGGCTCTTTTGTAGTAAATAATGATGGAGAACTTATTACAAAAGATGGGCACCAAGTAATGGGACAAAATGGTAATATTGTTCTAGGTCATGGAGATGTGAGAATTGATGGTACAGGGGCTATATATTTAAATGATGAGTATATTGACTCATTGAGATTAGTGAATTTTGATAAAGAGGATATCATTAAATTAGGAGACAACCTATATAATGCAAGGGAAGACGCTGAAGCATTAGAATTTAATGGTCAAATTTTACAGGGCTATTTAGAGGAATCTAATGTTAATACAATTAGAGAAATGGTCGATATGATAAATATAATGAGAACATATGAAGCGAACCAAAAAGTAATTCAAACCATTGATGATACTTTAGGGAAAGCTGTTAATGAAGTAGGGCGATTATAATTGGAGGTGAAGTAGTATGATGCGTTCATTGTGGACAGCAGCGTCAGGGATGACAACTCAACAATTAAATGTTGATACCATATCAAATAACTTAGCTAATGTGAATACTACTGGATTTAAAAAAGAACGTGTTGAGTTTAAATCTTTGTTATATCATACGATGGAAAATGCAACAAGTAATGAAAATGGTGCAGGAAGACCAGTTGCTTTACAAGTCGGACATGGTGTAAGACCAGTTGCAACAAGTGTGAATTTTTCTCAAGGTACTATAGAAAGAACGGATAATGCCTTTGATTTTGCAATTGATGGAAAAGGATTCTTTTCTGTAAGAGGTTTTAATGGAGATGAATTTTATACAAGAGATGGAAGTTTCAAATTATCTATAATGGGCGATGAACTTATGTTGACCACTTCAGAAGGTTATGCTGTTCTTGACAATAATGGAGAACCTATTATGTTTGAAAACGATGTAGATTTAAACAGACTAGAAATTGGACCAGATGGTGCATTCCGTTTTATTGATGCAGAGAATAATCTTGTGGATATGAATATGATGTTTAAAGTGGTTCAATTTAGAAATCCTTCAGGGTTAGAGAAGATTGGGAGTAACTTACTAAGAAGTACTACTGCTTCTGGAGGACCACTTATTGAAGAAGATGAAGACAATATAACTAGAAGTAGAATTATTGGAAGAAGTCTAGAAGTATCCAATGTTCAAGTTGTAGAGGAAATGGTTAAACTAATCGTTGCTCAAAGGGCTTATGAAGTGAGTTCAAAAGCGATACAAACTTCTGACGATATGTTGGCACAAGCAAACCAGCTAAAAAGATAGTAGGTGAGTATTTTGAACATTAATACATATAATATTAATTTGAATTCAACGAATAATATAGATGAAAAATTAAAAAGAAAAGAAGATAACAATGAGTTAAAAGAAATGTGTCGTGAGTTTGAATCTTATTTTATTGAGCAGATGTTTAAGGAAATGAGAAAGACAGTACCCAAATCAGGACTAATACAAGAATCTCATGGCGAACAAATATTCACAGATATGTTATATCAAGAATATGCAAAGGAAGCATCAAAAGGTCAAGGAATGGGACTTGCTCAAATGCTTTACAAACAACTATCTAGTACTAATAAAATAATTGAATAGCAATTAAAGCCTTGTATATATATGCAAGGCTTTAAAAATGTAAAAGTAGTTGAATGAAGTTAAAAGTATTTTTTTTGTGTATTTTGGTCAATATATAAAAGATAGCTTTTTATAAGGAGAGTATCTTCTGGCATTAAAAGATATAGAGGTACTAGATAAAAATTAAGGTATTTCCTGGGATTTTGTAGTATTATATGATATAATTAAAATAAATATCAATATGATATTGATTATATAGTAGAAATATGGTATCATCTTCCTGCTAAATAACTATTTGATAAAAAGAAAATTTTTATAAATACCTAAAAAACCAAAGGAGGAAAAAGAAATTGAATAAAAGATTATTTACTTCGGAATCAGTAACTGAAGGACATCCAGATAAAATCTGTGACCAGATTTCTGATGCAGTTCTTGATGCTATTTTTGAACAAGATCCAACTGCAAGAGTTGCTTGTGAAACTGCTGTAACAACAGGTTTAGTGTTAGTGATTGGGGAAATTTCTACAAAGTGTTATGTAGATATACCAAAAATAGTACGTGAAACAATTAAAGAAATTGGATACGATAGAGCTAAATATGGATTTGATGGAGATACTTGTGCAGTATTAACATCGTTAGATGAACAATCAGTGGATATTGCACTTGGGGTTGATCAAGCATTAGAATCTAAAAAAGGTGAGATGACAGACTCTGAGATTGAAGCTATTGGAGCAGGAGATCAAGGAATGATGTTCGGATTCGCTTGTGATGAAACGCCTGAGTTAATGCCAATGCCAATTTCTTTAGCACATAAACTCACTAGAAGATTATCTGAAGTTAGAAAAAATGGTACATTAGGTTATTTAAGACCAGATGGAAAATCTCAAGTAACTGTTGAGTATGTTGATGGAAAACCAGTTAGAGTTGATGCTGTTGTTATTTCTTCACAACATAATGCAGATGTTGAGCATAGTACAATCGAAAAAGATATTATTGAGCATGTAGTTAAAGCTGTAATTCCAGCTGAGTTATTAGATGATCAAACAAAATACTATATTAATCCAACAGGAAGATTTGTTATCGGCGGACCACAAGGTGATGCTGGTTTAACAGGTAGAAAAATCATCGTAGATACTTACGGCGGATACGCAAGTCACGGTGGTGGCGCTTTCTCTGGAAAAGATCCAACAAAAGTTGACCGTTCGGCAGCTTACGCTGCAAGATATGTTGCTAAGAATATCGTAGCAGCTGGACTTGCTAAAAAATGTGAGATTGAGTTAGCTTATGCAATTGGTGTGGCTAGACCAGTTTCTATTTTAATTAATACTCACGGAACAGGTGTTATTGCAGATGAAAAGATTACAGAAATTGTTGATAAAACATTTGATTTAAGACCTGCAGGTATTATTAAATCTTTAGATTTAAGAAGACCAATTTACAAAAAAACAGCGGCTTATGGACATTTTGGAAGAACAGATGTTGATTTACCTTGGGAAAGAACTGACAAGGTTGATGCTATTAAGGCAGCGGCTGGAATTAATTAATACAACTAAAGCGAAGATTAAATTCTTCGCTTTTTTTTATGAGTGTTGGGTTGCTGGGAACTGGCGACTTAGAAGTGTTATATATAAGATTAATGGACCCTTATTCATCCTTGGATAAAAGGGTCCAGCTACGCCATCCGTGGCTTCGCAGTTAAATCTTATATATAACACTTCTAAGTCTTTGACGTGGTTTTAAGAAGTTTCTTTAAATTAATAGATTAAAGATTATAAAGATTAGGGACGGTTCTTCAAATTACATTCTGCTTTGATTTTCTGCGTTGTACATTGGATATCTCTATGCTAAAATATAATCAAATAGGAACTTAGGTGAGATGGATGGAAATTATTGAAGGTTATGTTGAATCGATTATATATACGAACTCAGAGAATGGGTATACTGTTTTGACTTTAGTGAGGGATTTGGAAGAGATTTCTTGTGTTGGGTATTTTGGTCAGATTAGTGAAGGTGAGTATCTTAAAGCCGAGGCAGAGATTAGTAAGCATCATACTTATGGAGAGCAGTATCAGGTTAAGAAGTATGAGATTACTATGCCTCAAAGTGTCCATGGTATAGAGAAATATCTTGCTTCTGGGATTATTAAGGGGATAGGTCCTGCTTTGGCTAAGAAGATTGTTAATAAGTTTAAGAAAGAAACTTTTAGGATTATTGAGGAAGAGCCAGAAAGGCTTGTTGAGATTAAAGGGATTACAGATAAGAAGGCTCAGTCTATTGCTGAAACTTTTGAAGAGAAGAGAGAAATGAGACAAGCCATGCTTTTTTTACAGGAATATGGCATCTCAACGAATTTTGCTATAAAAATATATCAAAATTATGGTGAAGATCTTTATAATGTAGTAAAAACCAATCCCTACATGCTTGCTGAAGATATTGAAGGGATAGGTTTTAAATTAGCAGATGACATTGCAGGTAAGATAGGAATTGATAGCAATTCTGATTTTAGAGTTCAATCAGGTATTTTATACATTCTTACTCAAGGATCTTTAGAAGGTCATACCTATTTGCCTAAAGGGATTCTGCTTGAAAAGGCAATAGAATTATTGGCTGTTCCAAAGGTTAATATTGAACATATTATAGTCGATATGCAGATTAACAAATTGTTAATACAAAAGGAAGTAAATAACGAAACGGTCGTATATTCTTTAAGATATTATTATATGGAATTAGCAGTGGCAAGAAAATTGTTTGATCTAAGTGAAAGCTATGAGGATATAGATGCAAGTCAAATTGAAAAAAAGATTGCCCATATAGAAAAAAACATAAATATAGAGTTAGATGCCATACAAAAGGAAGCGGTTATGGAAGCTGCTAAAAGTGGTGTTTTTGTATTAACAGGTGGACCAGGTACTGGTAAAACCACAACAATTAATACCATCATTCATTTTTTCAAAGAAGAGGGCTTAGAGATTTTGTTGGCAGCACCAACAGGTAGAGCGGCGAAAAGAATGACAGAGACCACAGGGTATGAAGCCCAAACCATACATCGATTATTAGAAATATCCTATAGAAGTGATGATGATAAATTTGGCTTAAGGTTTGAAAGAAATGAAGACAATCCTTTGGAAGCAGATGTTATAATAGTGGATGAAATGTCTATGGTAGATATTACAATTATGCATCATTTATTAAAAGCAATTACACCTGGGACAAGGTTGATATTAGTTGGAGATGCTAACCAGTTGCCGTCTGTTGGTCCTGGTAATGTATTAAAAGACATCATATATTCTAATTGTGTCAATGTGGTTATGTTAAATAAAATTTTTAGACAAGAAGATCAAAGTAAAATAGTTGTAAATGCTCATATGATTAACGAAGGAAAAGATATTGAGCTGAATAATAAAAGCAAAGACTTCTTTTTTATAAAAAGAGTAACACCAGATTTGTTAGTTGATGAGTTAAAAACTTTAGTTAAAAATAGATTGCCAAAGTTTACAGGTTGTAGTATATTTGACGGCATTCAAATACTAACCCCAATGAGAAAAGGGGTACTAGGCACACAACAACTTAATAATGATATACAAGAGATTATTAATCCTTCTAATAAGAACAAGCAAGAAAAAACATATAGAAATATCACTTTCAGAGAAGGTGATAAAATAATGCAAATAAAAAACAATTATCAAATTATGTGGCAAGTAAAAAATAAATTAGGGTATGTAATCGAAGAAGGAACAGGTGTGTATAATGGTGATATGGGCGTCATAAAAAGCATTAACAATTACGCTGAAACCATATTGGTTCATTATGAAGATGGTAAAGAAGTTGAGTATGAATTCAATCAATTAGAAGAAATAGAATTGGCTTATGCAACTACAATTCATAAATCTCAAGGATCAGAATACCCAGTTGTAATCATACCATTATTAACAGGACCTAGCTTGCTCCTTAATAGAAATTTATTATATACTGCAGTAACGAGAGCAAAAAAATATGTTATACTCATTGGAAGTGAAAATACCATTCAGACGATGATCAAAAATGAAAGGGAAATCTATAGATATTCTAGTTTAGAACTTCGAATAAAAGAGCTTTTTAATCAGATGCAATAGGAAAAACTTTTATAAAGCAGGTGAATTTATGGATTATATAACAAAAATGTTAGATATAATATATCCACCTAGATGTCCTTTATGCAATGACATCATACCTTGGTTTGAAGAAAAAAGAATATGTACAGGATGCTTAGAAAAGTCACCTATTATTGAAGGGCCTAGATGCACAAAATGTAGCAAACCTGTCTTTCATCAAGAAATTACACACTGCTTTGACTGCCATAAACAAGAGTTGGCATATGAAAAAGGCTGGTCCCTATGGTCATATGAAGAACCTGTCAAAAAAGCCATTTACCAATACAAGTACCATAATAAAAGAGAATATGCGCCTTTGTTTGCAAAGGAATTGGTATCAGAATTCAAAAGTGATATAGAGAAATATAATATAGGGACTATTGTACCAGTACCATTATCCAAGAAAAGACAAAGAACAAGAGGGTACAATCAAGCTTATCTATTGGCAAAAGAGATAGGCAAGCTATTAGATAAAGAAGTAGTAGAACTCTTAGAAAGACATTTGGACACATTGCCCCAAAAGGAATTGAATGATAAAGAAAGATTGAAGAACTTAAATAAAGTTTTTTCTGTAAACAATGATAAAAAAGTACTAAATAATATATTGATTGTAGACGATATATATACTACAGGAAGTACGATTAATGCATGTGCAATGAGTATAAAAGAACATTATGATACGGATATTTACTATATCTGTATCGCCATAGGGAAAGGCATTTAGAAGGAGGAGACATGATATGGATGTAAGAAATTGTAAAACTTGCGGAAAAATATTTAATTATATAGGTGGGCAACCCATATGTCCGACCTGTAAAAGAAATCTAGAAGATAAATTTCAAGAAGTAAAAGCATATATCAAAGATAATCCAGAAGCTCAGATTTATCAAGTAGCTGAAGATACAGATGTTAATATTAATCAATTAAGACAGTGGATTAGAGAAGAAAGGCTTACCTTTTCAGATAGTTCCACGATAGGAATAGAATGTGAAAAATGTGGGATAACCATTAAAACGGGAAGATTTTGTAATAGATGTAAAGAAGACATTGCTCATAATTTAGGGAGTGCCTATGGTACTCAGAAAAAAGAAGAAGTGAATGAGTTTAAGAACAAAGATACAACAAGTAAAATGAGATATTTAAATAGAGATCGATAAACCTAAGAAAATGCATATAAGGAAACTTGACTTGTATGTATTTTTTTGTAATGAAAAAGTTAAGAATTAATATAAGTATTCCGATAAATAATATAAATAGATAGATGTAAAAAATGAGAGTGGGAAAAGGTTGGTGAACGTTATGAGAATTGACGGGATAAATAAAGTTGGAAATATCTACAATAAAAGTGGCGTAAAGGTTGAAAAGATATATGCTGCTAAAAAAGAAAATGATTCATTAAACATATCAGATTTTGGAAGAGAATTGCAAATTGCTAAGAAGGCAGTTGGAAATACACCTGATATAAGAAGAGACAAAGTTGACGCTATTAAAAATCAAATAGCGTCAGGAGCATATAATGTTAGTGTAGAAGAAGTAGCCAATAAAATCATTGAAAGCTATTTCGATTTAAAAATCTAATATACAAGGAGTAAATCATGGCTAGTTTAATCGAAGAATTAATAAATACTCTTAGTGAAGAATTGGATTCTTACAATCAAATATTAGAAGTAACCAATGCTAAAACAGATATCATCATTAGGGGCGATGTATCAGCTTTGCAAGAAATTACAGAAAAAGAACAGAATATAGCTGGGAGATTAGCTAGACTTGAAAAAAAGAGAGAATCCCATATAGAGGATATAAGTCTAGTGATCAATATAAATTCTAAGGAACTTTCTCTGACAAAATTAGTAGAACTACTAAAAGGTCAGGAAAAAGAACGAAAAGAATTAATGGATATTAACAATCAATTAAAAGAAACCATAGAAGAATTACAAAATAGAAGCGAACAAAATAAGGCATTAATTAATCAGTCATTAGATTTGATAGACTTTACAATTAATGCCATTAGAACTAGCAGAGTGGCACCACAAACTGCAGGTTATGAAAACAAAGGGAAAGCCTTTGAAGGCAATACAAACAATGCCATGTTTGACGCAAAACAATAATAGAACTGAGGTGGTACAATGGCTTCCATAGGCAGTTTGTCTAGAGCGGTATCTGGATTAATGGCGAATCAAAGAGCATTAAATGCTACGGCTCATAATTTATCAAATGTAGACACACAGGGATTTGTAAGACAACAAGTATTATTTAAAGACAGTTCTTATGTAGGAATAGGGAATAATTTTCAAGTAGGACTAGGAACTGATATACAATCCCTAAGACAAGTAAGAGATATATTTTTAGATAGAGCATATAGAGATGAAGCAGGAAGATTAGGCTTTTATGATTCAAAATATCAAGCAGTTGCAGAGCTTGAAATTGTTTTTGGAGAGATAGGGGGAGAAAGTTTTTCTACAGTATTAGATGACTTGTGGAAATCTATCAATGAACTCTCTAAACATCCAGAAGGATTAGAAACAAGAGGTACTTTTGTACAAAGTGCAACCATGTTTATAAATCGTGTTAATCTTATTTCTAATCAAATGAATGACTATCAAATGAACCTTAATACACAGGTTGTGGATATGGTTAAGGAAATCAATGGATTAGGAGATACAATACACCAATTAAATGAAGCCATTTGTAAATACGAAGCATATGGCGATAATGCTAACGATTTAAGAGATCAAAGAAATAATGCATTAGATCGATTGTCTTATTTGGTGGATATTACATATAGAGAAGATGCAACAGGAAAAGTATCGGTAAACATAGAAGGGATGAATTTTGTTTCAAATGGTAGAGTATCACATTTAGGACTTGAACAGGCTGAGCCTAATAGCCCGATGGTCAAACCAGTTTGGAAAGAATACGATAAAGACTTATTTAGTTTCCATAAGGAAATAAAGCCTGAAAATGACAATGATAAAGGTGCCTTAAAAGGGTTACTACTTGCAAGAGGGACGCGTGCAGCTAATTATACAGATTTGGAAAATGCTGAGCATTATAACAAAAATATTAAACCCTCTGTGGTAATGAATGCCCAAGCCCAATTTGATAAATTAGTCAATGGCATAGTAACATTAATCAATGATACTCTAGCGCCTAATAAAGATGGGGTTTTAGATGATGAAGCACCATATGGGTTAGATGGTAGTCGAGGGACAGAAATATTCAAAAGACAACATTACAATAGATATGATGCAGATGGCAATGTAATTGGCACGGATAATACCGATATTTATACATTATATACTTCGGGAAATATTATAGTTAATCCTGCAATACTACAAGATTACGATAAGATAGCTCTTAGTAAAGTGAATGGAGCTATTGGTGACAACAGCATTATTGAAAAACTAATTAACAATTGGAACAAGCCTTTTGGGGCTCTTGAACCAGGGGCAACATCTCAAATGAACTTTAATGAATACTATGCAAGTTTTATATCTGGATTAGGTAATACAGGTAATTTGGCAATTAATATGCAAAAGAACCAGCAGATAATGGTGAATCAAATTGATAATCAAAGAAGTCAATTAATGGGTGTTTCTTCAGACGAAGAATTAGGAAATATGATGAAATACCAACACGCCTATAATGCCAATGCAAAAGTAGTTAATGCAATAGATGAAATGATGGAGCACATAATAACTAGAGTAGGAATAGTAGGTAGATAGGAGGTTAGTTATGTCATTCTTTGGAATAAATGTTGCAACACGAGGATTATTTACAGCTAAAACAGCATTAAACGTAACTAATCACAATATAGCCAATGCTGAAACAAAAGGGTACTCAAGACAAGTTGCGGAACAAAAGGCTATTAGAGCTTTACCTGGGTATGGTATTGGTATGATAGGAACAGGTTCTGAAGTTGTTAATGTAAAACAATTAAGGAATCAATACTTTGACGTAAAATTGTGGAATACATCTCGTTATTTAGGGGAATACAGTGTAAAGAACACAAACCTAAGACAGTTAGAAACCATATTGGATGAATTATCAGGTACTGGATTCAATGTAGAGTTTAATAGAATGTTTGAGCAAATACAAAACTTATCTACAAATCCAAATGACCCTGCTTATAGAGCTACTTTTAGAGATGCTGCAGTTAGTTTTGGAAACTACTTTAACAGCTTAGATGAACAATTAAGAAACGTACAAAGAGATATGAACTTTGCAGTAAAAACAAAGGTAGATGAAATCAACTTTACGGCAGATCAACTAAGCAGTTTGAATGCTCAAATAGCCAATATCGAGTTAACTGGCGTAAAGGCAAATGATCTAAGAGATGAAAGAGCCAATTTAATTGATAAACTCTCACAAGTTGTAAATGTTAAAGTTAGTGAAATTGAAGTAGGCACTAATATGAACCGTTACATTGTTACAATAAACGGGCAAACATTAGTGGATGGTCAACATTCAAACTATTTAGAAGTAAGACCAAGGGCTGTGTTGTATAATCCAGAAGATGAGCCAGATTTATATGATATTTACTGGAGAACAGGACAAGAATTTAATATTAGTGACAATAATCTTGGTGGAGAACTAAAAGGTTATTTGGATTTAAGAGATGGTAATAATGGACAAAACTTTAAAGGTGCTGTTTTAAGTCGAGACGATGATGCACATACCATTACTATAGGAAATATGAATAGAACAGATATCCCTAAAAGTGGTCAAATATCAGTTAACAATGTAAAAGTAAATTATAACGATTATACTATTAATCCAGATGGAAGTATAACCTTTGAATTAGATCCTTCTACACCAATGCCAGAAACGGCTACCACTGTTCAAATAGGCAATAACATGGGGTATAAAGGTATTCCTTATTATATGGCTCAGCTCAATGAATTTGTAAGAACATTTGCAATGAGTGTTAATAAAATACATACACAAGGTCAAGACAACAGTGGCAATCCAGCAGGGGCATTGTTTTCATTTGTAGGCTATACAGGTACTCCTCCATTAGACGAAAATGATCCAAATTCATACAATGGCATAACAGCTAATAATTTTACGTTAGATAGAACAATTATGAATGACTTAAGTAAAATTGCAACAGCAATGGACGCGTCTCTAGGAGTAGAGAACAATGACATATTATTAAAAATATTAGAATTAAAGCATGATATCAATATGTTTAGTCAAGGAAAACCAGAAAGCTTTATGCAGGCATTAACCAGTGAATTAGCCATAGATGCAAAACAAGCTAATAATTTTACAAATGGGCAGCAAAACATTATATTAGCAATAGAAAACCAAAGGCTATCCTTCTCAGGAGTAGACTTAAATGAAGAAACGACTAATATGCTAAGATTTCAACATGCCTATAACTTGGCTGCAAAAATGATAAGTGTAATGAATGAAATATACGATGTAACAATAAACCGAATGGGTGTATAGGAGGTTTGAATAGATGAGAATTACGAACAGCATGGTAAGAAACAATACATTATTAAATCTTAATAGAAATAGACTCGCCCTTAGTCAGTTAGAACAACAAATGGCTACAGGGAAAAAAATTCAAAAACCTTCAGAAGACCCTATTATTGCAGTAAGAGCCATAAAACTAAGATCAAATGTTAGAGAAGTGGCCCAGTATAGATCCAATATAAACGATGCTCTTTCTTGGATGGGTGTTACGGAGCAAGCAGCGGTAAATATTAATGATATCTTAAAAAGAGTTAGAGACTTATGTGTACAAGGAAGCAATGATACATTAGGTGTTGGAGAAAGAGAAAAAGTTGTACAAGAACTAGAACAATTAAAATTCCAAATTCAACAAGAAGGTAATGTAAACTATGCAGGACGATTTGTATTTACTGGATTTAAAACAGATAAGCCTCTTATCTTTAATAGAGATAATAATGAAACCTATGAAATTACCCAAAGGTTAAATAGTAAAGACATAGAGAAAAAAGCATATGTAAAAGAGGGTACGCCACCAGCAATGGCTGAAACTTTTAGAATTAGATTGGCTTATGCTGGTCTTGGTGAGGCAGCAACACCTATTACGGAAATACCAACTAAAACCCCTCCAGCATTAAATGTTATCAATCTAACGTCTGAAGAGGCTAATGCATATGAACCAAACCCAGGAGAAGTAATTTTCCTAAAAGACACAGGCGAATTAATATTTAATGAGGTGGATATAGATAATATAAATGATACATTTACATTTACTTATGATAAGACAGGGTTTAAGAAAAATGACTTAAACCCAGAACATTACTTTAATGTAAAACACAAAGTAGATCCAAGTGATGATACAACTTGGGTTACATACAATGAAAATAATGAAAAAATAAATTACCAAATAAGTTATAATCAAGACATTAATGTTAATACTTTAGGAAAAGATTTAATAACCCATACCATGATTAGAGATATTGAAGAATTAATTAGTGCAGTAATCAATATACCTGAAGAAGACTCTGTTAAGAAAACCTTACTTGAGGATCAATTAGGACAAAAGTTTGGAAATATGTTGTCTAGGGTAGATAAGCATTTAAAAACAGTAGTAGGAGAAGTTGCTGAATTAGGAAGTAGGATGAACAGGTTAGAATTAACTAACAACAGGTTAGAAAATGACTTACTTAACTTTACAGACTTAATGTCACAAAATGAAGATGTTGATATAGCAGAAGTTGTTGTAAGTATGCAAAGTAGAGAATTGGTATACACGGCATCCTTAATGGCTTCATCTAAAATATTACAACCTTCACTATTAGACTTCTTAAGATAATTCAAATGACTAGTTGCTTAAAGTAACTAGTCAAATTTATATAAACGGGAGAGGATACAGATGATAATTGAATCAAAACATTTCGGAGAAGTAGAAATCGACCAAGATAAGGTATTAAATTTTCAGCACGGATTACTAGGTCTTACAGAGTATAAGAACTTTACAATTTTATACGATAGTGAAGATGATCATCCAATCATTAGTTGGTTACAATCAACAGAAGAAAAAGACTTTGCACTACCAATAATCAACCCTCTATTGGTACTAGAAGATTATAACCCTACTATAGAAGATGAACTATTAACAGAATTAGGAGAATTAAAAGAAGAAAACCTTTTAGTGTTTAACGTCGTTGTTATTCCGGATGATATAACAAAAATGACAACCAACCTAAAAGCTCCAATTGTAATCAACACAGATACAAAAAAAGGAAGACAAGTCATCGTAGAAAATGAAGACTACGAAATCAAATTCCCACTATATAAAGAACTTAAAAAATTCAAAGGAAAGGCAGGTGAATAGTATGCTGGCTCTAACAAGAAAAAAAGATGAATCTATAATAATCGGTGATAACATCGAAATCACAATTCTAGAAGTGAATAAAAATGAAGTAAAATTAGGCATATCCGCACCAAAAAGCGTACCTATTTACCGCAAAGAACTATACGTAGAAATTCAAAACTCTAACAAAGAAGCCTTAAACAATAAAAATATAAATTTAAAAGATTTTTTATAAAAAAGCTATAAAGTACTTTTGAAAAATGTCGATATATAATGTGTAAGTAACAATAGTTCAAAGTTGGCCAACACAGAGCTATTTTCAACCTAAAGGCATGGATGCCTTATAAAAAACTTAAAATTCAAGGAGGAATTTATTATGAGAATTAATAATAATTTACAAGCTATGAACACACACAGACAATTAGGCATGAATAATTTAGCAGCATCAAAATCTACTGAAAAATTATCATCAGGTTTTAGAATTAATAGAGCCGCTGATGATGCAGCAGGATTAGCTGTATCAGAAAAGATGAGAGCGCAAATTAAAGGTTTAAATCAAGCTTCTAGAAATGCTCAAGATGGTATTTCTTTAATTCAAACTGCTGAAGGGGCATTAAATGAAACTCACGCTATCCTACAAAGAATGAGAGAGCTTGCTGTACAATCTGCCAATGGAGCTTTAGAAGATAATGACAGAACTAAAATTAATACTGAGTTTACAGCGCTTCAAACTGAAGTTACTCGTATTTCTAGTGATACAAAGTTTAATGAAAAGTCTATTTTAAACTCTGCGCAAACTATTAATATACATGTAGGTGCAGATGCTGATCAAACAATAGCTATAACATTAACAGACAATTCTGCCACTGGACTTAGCATTAATGGACAGAATATTAGTACTTCTACTGCAGCAAACACTGCTATAACAAGTGTAAATACTGCAATAGGAACATTAAATACAAACAGAGCAAATCTAGGAGCGGTTCAGAATAGATTAGAACACACTATTAAAAACTTAGATAATGCTTCTGAAAACTTACAAGCTGCTGAATCAAGAATTAGAGACGTAGATATGGCAAGAGAAATGATGGAATTCACTAAGCAAAACATTCTTTCACAAGCTGCTACTGCAATGCTTGCACAAGCAAACCAAGCTCCTCAAGGAGTACTTCAATTATTAAGATAGCAATCACAGAAGGACTGACCAACTTATTTAGGTGGTCCGTCCTTTTTTTAAATTCAATTATATTAACTTAACATAGAAATATTGAAAAGAGGATTAATATGGAGAAAGAAAAAATAATTAAAGAAGTATTCGAATCTCTGTTAGAATACTTGCCTAAGATAATCATAGGTATAGAGAAAAATATTGATTTGTTTAGACAGGATAGAGAAGAAGAAGCGGTTAACTTATTAATTCAAGTGATAGAAGGGTTGCAATGGATTTTTACAGTTTTAGGTCAGACCACGGAAACTCTTAAGTCTAATGGAATTGAAGTTGATGCATCGAGAATAAATGATGTTTTTATTGAATTGTTAGATGGTGTTAAGAATCAAGACTATGTTTTAGTTACGGACTTGATGGAATACGAGATGCTAGATATACTAAAGGATTTAAAACTAAGGTTAGAAAATAAGAGCATAGACTAATATTTAATTGTTTAACTTGTAAGGGGAATGCATATGATTGAAAACAACAATTCAATATATACTATGAATATTAATGGTTTAAGAAAAAAGTATCCTGATTTTTTGGATGACTTTAAACAGAGATTAAAAGTGAAGTATAATATTGAAGTGATAAATTCAAGAGATAATAACTATTCAATGGTATATACAGAAGAAAATATATCGATGTATTTACATAGCAAGTATAGACCTACAGAAGAAGCTGAAAAATGGGTTAACTCTCAATGTTTTGATAATAATAATTTAGTTATCTTTGGATTTGGGTTAAGTTATAATATAAGAGAAATTATAAAGATAATGACTAATAAACAATCTCTAATTATTATAGAACCTTCAATACAAGTTTTCCATAGGACAATTCAATATATTGATTGTGTAGATATTTTTACAAATGATAAGGTGCATATTATAATAGGAACAAAAGCAGAAAAGTGGCATCAGTTATTGTCAAATGTTTTGGGATATCCAATTGATAAAGACATGAGTATATATGCCTTACCTAATTATGATAGAATATTTGAAAATGAATACAATCATCTTAAATCAATTTTGGAAAAGGTTTGTTTAGAAAAAGATTTGGCAAAAAACACTATTCTTAACTTTTCAAATTGTTGGCAAAAAAACCTATTTAACAATTTACCTTATATATTAACAAGTCATCATGTGAAATATTTTTTTGGGAAATTTAGAGACAAACCTGCTTTTATTGTTTCAGCAGGACCTTCTCTAGATAAAAACATTAAACATTTAAAAGAAGCAAAGGGTAAAGCAATTATTATTTCAGTTGATACAGCATTGCCTGTATTGTTGAGAAATGGAATAAAACCAGATGTTGCTATTACTGTAGATGGTGGGTATGCGAACTTTAGCCACTTTAAAGATATTGATTATTCAGCAGTACCTATTATATATGATGCTAGAGCTTATTATGGTATTTTAGAAAAACATACTGGTAAAAAAATTCTTTCAATGCCTTTAGATGGATATGTAAATGATTTATTTAATGAATGGAAGATTGAAGTAGGCAACCTATTAGGAGATCATACAGTAGCTTCAAATGCATTTGAGTTTGCAATAAAAGTAGAGGCGAATCCTATTGTATTTATTGGACAAGATTTATCATATAAAGATTATTCACAAACTCACGCCTTAGGTGCAGTGCAGTCTATTAAAACTAATGATGAAAATGAAATTGTCATAAAAGATATAAATGGAAATGATGTATTAACAAATGCTACTTTTTATGCTTCTCTTATATGGTTTAATAAACGTATAGCACTAGATAAATCATTAAGAGTATATATTGATGCAACTGAAGGTGGTGCAAAAATAGAAGGTACAAAAATTATGACACTAAAAGATACCATAGACCTATACTGTAAACATAATATTGACACTGAAAGTATAATAAATGAGGTATTTAAAAAAAGGTCACCACTTCAAATAGAAAAAATTGAAGTATTAATTAAAGATTTAAAACAAATACTAATAACTTTAAAAAGGTTAAAGAGCGACTGTGAAGAGGCAGAAGTATTATGCCAATCACTTTATGAATTGTATTATAAAAATAAATTAAATAAGACTACCAAGATAAACACTATTATTGGAAAATTGAATAATATTGATAAAAAAATTACTAGTGAAAAGGATAAGTTTAGTATAATAAATTTGGTTCTTCAGCCAGTATTATTTAAGTCTTTAGAACAAAATTCAAATATAGAAAAGCCAAACTGTAGTGAAAGAGAAAAAGGAATTAAAATCTCCCTTGCTAGTAAGGAGTTATATTTAGGAATTGTTAAAGCTATAGATGATACGGAATTTTTATTAATGAACTGCATTAAAGAACTTGAAGAAATATTTACTATAGAAGCTTTAGAATTCACTGTAAATATAATTGCAAATAATAGCTAATAAAAAATAATAGAATATACAGTATTTTATAGGAGAAAGTAGGTAAGTACATGTTTAATCATAAGAATATCTTAATAATTGGTGGGACTGGTACAATTGGTCAAGCGATGGTTAAACAATTAATTAAATATCAACCTAAAGTTATAAGAATCTTGAGTAGAGATGAATATAAACAGTTTAATATGCAACAGGAATTAAAAGAAAAGAAAAATATAAGATTTTTATTAGGTGATGTTAGAGATAAAGAAAGAATAGATAGAGCTATGAATGATATTGATATTGTCTTTCACTTAGCTGCATTAAAGCATGTTCCAGCTTGTGAATATGACCCCTTTGAAGCAGTAAAAACAAATGTAATAGGAGTACAAAATGTAATTGAATGTGCCATAAAAAATAGGGTTGAAAGAGTTATATATTCAAGTAGCGATAAAGCGGTATCCCCTACTAATACAATGGGTGCTACTAAATTATTAGCAGAAAGATTAATATCTGCAGCAGATTATTCAAAAGGCGATAATATTCCTATTTTCGCATCTGTAAGGTTTGGAAATGTAATAGGATCTAGAGGTTCGGTAATTCCTTTATGGAAAAAACAGATAATAGAACATAGACAAATAGAAATAACAAACCCTAATATGACTAGATTTATGATGACTATTGATGAAGCAGTAAATTTGACATTAAAAGCATGTGAATTAGCTAAAGGTGGAGAGACTTTTGTTTTGAAGATGCCAGTAATAAAGTTAGGAGATCTAGCAGAAGTAGTAGTAGAAACATTATCTAGAGAATTAGGATTAAATGATGAGAATGTTAATATAAAGGAGGTAGGGTTAAGAACGGGTGAAAAAATGTATGAAGAGTTAATGACAGAAGATGAATCTAATTATGCAATCGAATATGAAGATATGTTTGCTATTCAACCATTATACAAAAATGTTGAAATAAGAAACAAACTATTGGTAAGTTATAGCTCTAGAAAACAAACAATTTTAAAAAAGGAAGAGATTAAAAAAATCATTAATGGACTTACCTTTACAGATTAAAAGTGATTGAGGTGTAATGATGAGTATTATATTGCCAATATTAAATCAAAGTAAATACAAAATCAAAGATAAATATAAGAATATTGTTGAAATTGAACTAGGAGACTTTATTGACGATGAAAAATCTGGATGTTATTATATGCATCCTGAATATAAATTTATTGAATTTAAGTATCAACCAAATTATGAAGTAGTAAAAGAAGATTATAAAGTAATTTATGGTGATATGAGTGTAGAAGAAAATAGTATCAGTTTGTTCTCTAATAAGAGTGAAAGATTTAATGATGAAAAATATAGGGCTAGAGTACTAATTGATAAACCTATTACTTCAAACGAGTTTGATATAATAAGTATTGAATTTGAGAGAAGTGATGTTAGTACATTTTTTATTGGTTTTTTTGATAGCTTCACACGTGATTTGGACATAGAATTCTTAGAGGGTGTTCAAAATTTGGAAAGCTATAAATCACCTAAATGTGATATAATTTATAATAACTTTGACAAAGATGTACTAAAAATTATTAAAAGAGTAGGTCTAAAGTATTTAATGGATACTTTAATGACTGAAAAATGCTTAATGAAAAATATAGAATGTACAATTAACATTTCAGAAGGCTTTATACAATTAAATAATGAAAGACGAATTTATAATAAGTTGTTACAGCGATCACAAGAGACATATATAACCTATGGGTATCATCCAAATGTAAAAAGTGAAGTTATTGGAAAAATTAATAAAGTGTCAATGGGAAAAAATAAAGGATATCTTTTTCTAAAGCCAATTAAAATAGATTTTAATAAATGCAAAGTATTAATGTTATATTCAGGAAAACCAGAAATTGAATATTTAAGTAAAAACGAATTAACGTGGACTAAAATAGATGAGTTATCTCAGATAGAAGTAAACAAAGAATTGATTTTAAGAGTAGCAATGAATCATAGAGATAGAATTTATAGTATCTTCATTGTAGATGAGTTGGAAGATGTTCAATTAGAATAAAATGCAATAAAAAATTCTACTAAAAAGGAGAATTGTTATGAAAACAATTATAACATACGGTACTTTTGACTTGTTACATATAGGGCACATAAATTTGCTAAAACGTGCCAAAGAATTGGGTGATTTTCTAATAGTAGCTTTATCTACGGACAACTTTAATGAAATAAAAGGAAAAAAAGCGTACTATAATTTTGAAGAGAGAAAAGCAATTTTAGAATCTATTAGATATGTAGATTTAATTATAGAAGAAAATCATTGGGAACAAAAGAAAAGCGATATTACTTACTATAATGCTGATGTTTTTGTAATGGGATCTGATTGGAAGGGGAAATTTGATGATTTAAGTGACTTTTGCCAGGTCGTATATTTACCTAGAACAGAAGGTGTTTCAACAACAAAGATAAAATTGGATCTTAGCAATAGTATTATAAAAAATGCTATATAATTTAATTTGTTCCCTAGGTTAAGAGGAATAAATATTGGATATAGAAAGAGAGTATATACAATGAATAATAAAGAAAAAATAATTATCTTTGGTACCGGTGAAGGTTCAAAAAAAGTATTAGAAATAATTGATTTAGATAAAGTAGAAATATTAGCTTTTGTAGATAATGATATAAATAAACAAGGTAACAAGTACAATGAAGTAGAGATAGTGAATCCTGAAGCAATACATAGTTTGAGTTATGATTATATCATAATTGCAAGCATGTTTTATGAGGAAATATTAGAGCAACTTTTAAATATGAAAATAGATAAAAATAAAATTGTAAGATTAATTAAAAAGAAGGAGAAAAGTGCAAAACAATTAATCAAGGAAGTATACAATAAAAATGCTGTATATTCATTAGTTGTTAAGGATGAGTATCTTTCATATTACTATAAAGAATATGGAATTTGTGATATGTACTTATTAAATAATGATAGGAACAAACAATTATATAAATATCCAGATTATTTACTTAATGGCATTGACTATGTTAGACTTTCAACAGTAGATCTAATGGCTCGTGAAATAAAAGAAAAAGAAATAGCTGGAGCTATAGCTGAATTAGGAGTTTATAAAGGAGATTTCACTCGATTAATTAATGATTATTTTCCCGAGAGAAAACTTTACTTATTTGATACTTTTGAAGGATTTTCAAAAGAAGATGTTAATGTAGAAGAAGAAAATGAGCTTTCAAAGGCTAAAGTTGGGCATTTAGGTGATACAAATGTTGAGTTAGTTTTAAGAAAACTATTACATAAAGACAATGTTATAATTAAAAAAGGGTATTTTCCAGAAAGCGTTTATGACTTAGAAGAAAAAGTATATGCATTTGTGAGTATTGATGTTGATTTGTTTAAGCCAACATATGAAGGAATACTTTATTTTTATAAAAAACTAGCGAAAGGTGGTTATATTCTTGTGCATGATTATAATCATCCTGATTATACTGGTGTAAAAAAAGCTGTTAAGCAAGCCTGTAAAGAATTAGGTATTAACTATATTCCTTTAAGTGATTATTTTGGTAGTGTTGTAATTAGCAAGTAACATTTTTTATTAAAGTGGGGAATCAGAGATGAATAATAATGTTTTAAAATATATCACATCATCTAAATTTATTCATGAGTTTAAGATAGATATTATTGAAACAACTGATAGTAATATAATTTATAAATCTAATGAAGTATCTATTGAAAAAAAAAAGATAAAAACATCGTTGAAAGTATTAGAATATTCTTTAGTTCAAAAGATTTAATGTTTACTTTATACATTTTTAAAAAGAGAATAATAATTAATAAAGAAAAAAGTTATTATTACTGTATACTAATTTTACTACTATATGAAAGTATACTAGAATTCATAATTGGAAAAAGCAAAGAAGTTTTATTAAAGGATTTTCTGAAAAATAACAATAAATTTGATGAGTTAGTTTGTTTATGGAGTAAATTCAACAAACATGAAAAAGAATTCATAAAAAAACTTTGTTGTGAAAATACTATGATCTCGGAAATGTATATTGATGAAATTGAAAAGCTTTGCAGATTTCAGAAGTACCAAAGTATAACGACAAAAATAAGCAATACAGAATCATTAAAATATGATCAAGGTTTTCATAAAATAAGTAAAAGTGATAATATTGCAATTTATGGTGTAGGTAATATTGGAATGATTCTTTATAAGTTATTATCTAAGAATGATTATAGTGTAAAAATTTTTATAGACGAGTTCTATGAAGATAAAACAGCTAATAATATGCCAGTAATAAAAAGTGTAGAATTAAGTAAACATAATTACAACTATGATGTGATTATTATTACGCCTGTATTTGATTTTGATACTATCTATGAAAACTTAAAAAAATATACTGACAAAACAATTATTTCTATAGAATTTATTTTATAAAGATGCAAAGAAAATGAAATTGAGGACTAAGAAAATGGATAAAATGATATCAGTTATTATCCCTATGTATAATACAGAAAGCTATATTGAAGAATGTATCCAGTCTCTTATGGATCAAACATATATTAACTTTGAAGTTTTTATAATAGATGATGGATCTACGGATAAAAGTTTTCAAATTGCTGCTGATAAGATTAAATCAGATAAAAGATTTAACTTAATTAAACAAGATAATATGGGGGCATCAACTGCAAGGAATAAAGGAATAATGATGTCTAAAGGTTTTTTTCTGTATTTTTTAGATAGTGATGATTATATTCACAAAACTACATTTGAAAAATGCATGAGAGAATTTGAAGAAAAAAAAGTAGACTTAGTTATATTTGATGCAATTTGTATTGTTGACAAAGTTTATTTAAATAAGAAACAAGAAAAATATGAGGAGAAAATGTCTAATTTTTATGACAGAAGTAGTATTCCACAATTTAAAAACGTTATTATGGTCAATGATTTTTTAAGAATTAGTTTCTTAGAAAATAAGTTTAGAGGTAATAGTGTTTTGTATATGATAAAAAGAAATATAATTACTAAAAATAATATCATGTTTAACGAAAAAATTACTTATTATGAAGATGTTTTATTTCTATATAAAGTTATAAAGCATATAAAAAAAGTAAAGTATTTATCCCATAAATTTTACTACAGAAGATTAACTGGAAATTCGTTGATGACTAGCAATAAGAATATAGAAATAGTTAACGATGTAATACAGTGTATTGATTTAATTAGAAGTGAAGGATTAAATGAAATTAATAAAATGTTTATCAAATATTTATCTATGGTAGCATATGTTTTTTGGAATAAGTGTAGCAATGTTTCTAAAAATGATATAAAGTTAACTTATTACATAAAAATATTATTTGAAAGTCTTATGGTGTATACGGATGAAAAAGATGTTTTAGAAGCATCGTATAATGATAATATAATAAAAATAATGAATACATTATAGATATAATAAATAAGGGTGGTACTATGAAACGAATAATAGTATTTGGAACTGGAAGCAGTGCTGAAAAATTATTAAGCTCTCTTGATTACAGCCAAGTTCAAATAAGTTTTTTTGTTGATAATAATGAAAAAAACCAATATATGAAGTTTAGGGGCTATGATATTTTTCATCCTAAAGAAATTATAAAAGCTAAGTATGATTATATAATTATTGCCAGTCAATACTCAGTGGAAATTATGCAACAATTATTAAATTACAATATCTCTTTTAATAAAATAATTCCAAGTGATAGCTATACTCACAATAATGATATAAAAAGTATGCAAGATGAAATTTATAAGGGGATAACAATTCATGATGAGGTCAATAATAATAAGCTAAAAATTGCGCTAATTAACTATAATTATTCTAATTACAACGGCTATTCTTTGTTTAGGAAGCTCCCTAAATATATACAAAACAAATATGAAATTGATTTGATAGAAATTCAAGACAAAGAAAAATTAATGGAGTATGATGTTATTTGTTCTTCTCATTATGACGGAATTTATGATAGAAAACATATTAATTTGGAATTGTGGCATGGTTTTCCCCTTAAACAGATGGGGAACATGCATTATGAAACGAATCAAGAATCACTTAATTATTATAGAAATCGTTCGGATAATACTAATCTAATTTTCTCGTACTCTCAATTGTATAGCACTTTTTTTAATGCTTGCTTTTCAAATTCTGGAGATAAATATAGAATTACTGGAATGCCTAGAAATGACTTGCTATTTGAAAAGGGTAGTTTGGTTAAGCTTGAAAAAATATGCCAAAGAACTTTAATGGATACCAATATAGTTTTCTTTCTCCCAACTTGGAAAAAAGGTAAGAACAAAAAAATAGAATCGAATAGAGAGTGGAGTAAACTATTTGGATTTAGCAATGAAAATGAAGAAAATATTGTAAAAATGTTAGAACGAAATAATTTATTCTTACTAGTCAAATTACATCCTTATGAATATGATGTTTACAAAGACATGGATATTTTTAAGCATGATAGAGTTTTTTTGCTTTCTGAAGAACATTTAATACAGAATAGAATACATTTGTATGAACTACTTAATTGTGGAAAAATGTTAATTACAGACTATTCATCTATATATTTTGATACTTTATTAGTTGATATGCCAATAATATTTACACCTTTTGATATCAATGAGTATAGTAAAAAAAGAGGATTTTTAATTGAGCCTTATGATTTTTTTACACCAGGTCCAAAAGTTGAAAAATTAGAGGAGTTAGAAGAAGAAATAGCAAGATATATTAGTGGAAAAGATCAGTATAAAGATAAGCGGGAACGAATAAAAAATATTGTGTTCAAGTACACTGATAATAAAGCTAGCTTAAGGGTATGGAAGGAAATAGATAAATATCTATCAAAAAACAGAACATAAAGGAGCAAATAAAAATGGACTATGTTATAAATCTTATAAAAGAGGCTGCATTAAAAAAACTTGTTATATTTGGAACTGGAAGAGCAAGTGATATCTTAAGTCAATATTTTAATGATAATATAAGTTACTATCTAGATAATGATATTGAGAAAAGAGGAAAATATTTTAAAGAAAAAAAAATATACACGCCAGAGATTTTAACAAATGAAAACAAAGAAAACATGACAATTATTATTGCAAGTATGTATTACGATGAAATCAGTACTCAACTAGAAAATCTGGGATTTGTAAAAGAAAAAAACTTTTGGAATGGTATGGTATTGTACAATGCCATAGTGGAAATGAATTATGATAAAAAAAGCCAACAAGTTATAAAATTAGAATATCCAGTTAACCCAAACTATAGGTATGGTTATGGTAAAAAGCCACATCAATTAATATATAATATAATTAATAAGTGCAGAAGCAGGTATACAGAGTTGCTGTCTAAGTTTAATGTGTATGAAAAAAAACTACTAGGTATTAGTAGGATTGAAAATAGGGAATCAATGATAGAACCTTTTTGGGAAAATAATTATATGTCAGGTTTAGATGCAATTGCTTTATATTCGATAGTTAGCATATACAAACCTAGAAAATATATGGAAATTGGTAGTGGTAACTCTACTAAATTCGTTTATAGAGCAATTAAAGACAATGATTTAAAAACGAAAATAATATCGATTGATCCTTATCCTAGAGCAGAAATTGATATTATTTGTGATGAAATTTATAGAATTCCTGTAGAAGATTTAGATCTGGATGTATTTGATGATTTAGATAAGGGAGATATTCTATTCGTTGACAATTCACATAGGTGTTTCACGAATTCAGATGTTACTGTATTTTTCCTTGAGATATTACCGAGGCTAAAGAAAGGGGTAATTGTGCAAATACATGATGTATACCTTCCTTATGATTATCCTGATGCTTGGAGAAATAGATTTTATTCGGAACAGTATTTACTTGCTTGTTATTTATTATCAGGTGGAGATTTATTTGAAATAATACTTCCAAATGCACTAATTACACAAGATAATGAATTGGTTAATATTATTGACCCTATTTGGAAAGGTTTTGAGGAAAAGGGATTATCTCAAAAAAGAGGATCATCATTTTGGTTAATAATAAATTAATTATTGCTACTTAGTAATAGTAATTTTTAAATGGGCAAAGGAGATATAATATGTGTTATATAAGTGCATTAATGCCTGTGTATAATGGGGAAAATCACATTAAAGAAACCATAGAAAGCATTCTTTACCAAACATATAAAGAGTTTGAGTTTATTATTATTAATGATGGATCAACAGATAATACACAAAAAATTATTGAGAAATATAAAGATAAACGAATTAAATTATATAACCTAGAGTCTAATAAAGGAGTTGGGTTTGCATCAAATTTTGCTTTAAACAAAGCCAAAGGCAAATATATTGCAAGGGTAGATAGTGATGATATTTATCATAAAGATAGGTTTAGATTACAGAAAAACTATCTTGATAGTCATCCAGAAATAGTACTTGTTAAGACGTTGATTGAATATTTTGGAGATAATAAAATTGTCAATACAGATAGATATAAAACTATAAAAGAAATAGTTGAACTAAACAAAAACAAAGTAGTTTCGACTGAAGAGATATCAAAACAATTGTATTGGAATATGTGTATACCTCATACTTCGGTAATGGCAAGAACAAAGGTATTGAAAGAATTTGGATATACAGAGTTAAGATGCTGTGAAGATTATTACTTATGCTATAATATGAACAAGAAAAATTATAAAATGGCTACAATAAATGAACATTTAGTTAAGGTTAGGATTACTAATGAATCGACTACTGCGCAAAACAGAGATATTCTTTATAAAAATATATATATAATTAAAAAAGATATAATAAATAATTTATTCTTAAAAGGAAAAGTTTATATATGGGGAGCAGGTAGTTTTGGAAAGTTAGTATATAACATACTAAGGGAATACTCATTACCAATAGAAGGATTTATTGATAGGGATACAAAAAAACAGAATATATTAATAGATGGTTTAAGAGTATACTCACCCAATATGATAACTGGGAATAAGACAATGAAAATAATTATTGCCTCACAGCCAGGTACATACTCTATAATAAATTATATTGAAAATATAGGATATAAGCATATAGATGATTATTTAGTATATTTTTAATTGAATTGAATAAAAGGGGATTATATGAATAAAATTGTACTATTTGGAGCATCCAGATTAGGTGAAATAGCATATCAGTATTTAACTAAAAATCATAAAATTATTGCTTATGTTGACAATGATGAAACAAAACTAGGAAAAACAATGAATAATGTAAAAATATATAATACAGAAATATTGAGTCATATTGAAGGTTATATAATAATTTGTAGTATGTATGATCTGGAGATTGTTACTCAGCTAATAGGTTTAGGAGTAACAAGATTTGGAGTTTTTGAAGTTAATCAATCTAATTATGAAGTTATGCATTATGATTATTCAGACATAGATGATTTTTCAGTAAAACCCAATAAAATTTGCCTTATAATAGAGAATAATTCAGGTTCAAATACCTATGCTCTATTAAAAAGAGTTGATGAAATTATATGTGAAAAATACAATGTAACTTCTATCTATAAATACTTAAAAAATAGCAATTACTATTTTGATATATTAACTAGTAAATTAATTTTATATACACATGATACTAGATGTAATGAAAACCAAATTAATATTCAAATGTGGCATGGGTTTCCTCTTAAAGGTCTCTCATATATGAGCAAATACAATCATCAAAACAGGGAGGCAAATCATATTGCTTGGTCCAGATTAGATTATATTGTTTCTTATTCTCAGACATATAGTACATTAATGAATGCTTGTTATGGAGTAGATGGGGAAAAATATAAGGTTTTAGGTATGCCAAGAAATGACTTGCTATTTTGTACTAACTCTAAAAAAAGATTAGAAGAAGTTTATAATATAACTTTAAATAATAAAAAAGTTATATTTTATATACCTACATTTAGAAACACTGTATTTGGTGAGAAGAATGGTGGTTTTATAAAGTCTTGTCTAACAGATGATGAGCTAATTGAGTTGAATACTTATCTTGAAGAAAATAATACTATAATGGTTTATAAAATGCATCCACAAGAAGAAAAAGAATTAATAACGTTAAAAAATATATTAAACTTAACAGAGAGTATGTTGGTAGATTTTAGTTTAGATTTATATGAACTATTAGGGAGTGCAGATGTATTAATTACTGATTATTCGTCAGTGTATTTTGATTTTCTATTATTAGATAAACCTATTATATTCTATATTTTTGATTATAAAACTTATGAAGCGAGTAGAGGGTTTTTGCTCCATCCATTTGATTTTTGGGCACCAGGGGCAAAGGCATATGATTTTAAGTCATTACTAATAGCAATTAATAATGGTTTATATGGGGATGAGTACAAACTTAAAAGAGATTTAATTTGTAATATAGTTCATACGTATAAAGATAACCAATCTTGTGACCGTGTATGGAGTTTTGTTGACGAAATTCTCAATAAAAACAATTTCATGATTAGAAAATAATTTTAACAATATTAAAAAAAGTAATAGAATTACTTGGAAGTAGGGAAATTACTAAAAGGAGAAAGCATATGATTAGTATTATCTTGCCTGTTTTCAATGGAGAAAAATTTATTTGTAATGCTATACAAAGTGTATTATTACAAACATATTCGAAATGGGAATTAATTATAGTGGATGATGGTTCAACAGATCAAACGTCATCTCTTGTGAAAATATTTTCTGACAAACGTATAAAGTATATATATCAAAAAAATCAAGGACCTGCTTCTGCAAGAAATCAAGGTATAAATATTGCTAAAGGAGAGTATATAGCTTTTATTGATGCAGATGACTTATATTTGGAAGACAAACTAAAAGAACAAGTAGAGTATTTAAGACTACACCCTGAGATTGATATAGTATATAATGATATAAAGGTAGTAGATGAGAGCTTAAGTTATCTTTATTCCTTGAATAGTGAACATGTATATAATAGTAAAGAAGAATTCCTTGCAATGCTATTATTTAGACAAATTATTCCTTTGCCCCCATCTATTATGTTGAAAAAAAGCTGTTTTGAAGAAGGTATACGTTTTAATAAAAAATATAGCCATGGAGAAGATTATGATTTAACTATACAGTTGGCAAAAAAATTCTGTTTTGGTTATTTGCCAAAAACATTGTATATTTATAGAAGACATGACAATAATTTAACAAACAATCATAAGAAACAACTAGAAGCAGAAATAAACGTATTGCATTGTTTGGGCTATTCAAATATTGAATTAATAGTAGAAAAAAGCAATTTTCCTTTTTTTGATAGAAAATTATTACTTGCTAAAATATATTTGAAATTAGAAGAAGTTAAGCCTGCTGAAAGAATATTATTAGATTTATATAAAAAAAATAAAAAGCATTCATTAATAAATTTTTATTTAGGGAATTGCTCTTATCAATTAGATGATTTAGAACGTGCAAAAACTTTTTTTGAATCTGCAATCTTAAATGAATGCAACAAAGCAGAATTTTACAATAATTTAGGATGTGTATATGCGAGACTTGGAGAGATGGAAAAGGCACATTTGCTTTTTCAAAAAGCATTACTTAAAAGGCCAGAATATTTAGATGCATTCTATAATAAAGAAGAGATAAACAATAATAAAAAAGACTGGAAATTAACTAAGAGACAATTAAGAAAAAATCTAACTAAGTATCACATTAAATAATAAAAGGTCCCCTAAAATTAATTTAATAATTGGAGCTAAAAATGAATATATTATTAACTGCAATAGGAAAAAGAGTGCAACTAATTAAGTATTTTAAAGAGAAGTTTAATATTATAGGAGTTGATGCTTCTAATCAAACTCCAGGTAGTCATTTTACCAATAAATTTTACACTGCACCTCCTTGTACCCATAAACAATATATTAATGTTTTACTTGAAATTTGTTTAAAAGAAAAAATTAATATACTAATACCACTTTTGGAAAGTGAATTTTTTTTATTAGATATGAACAGAGAAAAGTTTCAAGAAATTGGTACCTTTATTATGCTTTCTGATATTGATGTATTAACTATATGCAATGATAAATGGGCAACATATAAATTTTTTAAAGAAAACAGTATTAATACGCCAATTAGTCATATAAAAATTATTGACGAAAAATTAGAATTTCCTTTGATAATTAAACCTAGACAAGGTATGGGGAGTAAGCAAGTTTTTAAGGTGAAAGACAAAGAAGAATTAGAATTCTATATTAAAAGAATAGAAAAACCATTGATTCAAGAGTTTGTACAGGGAGTAGAGTATACTATTGATTGTTTCTGTGATGAAGAGGGATGCCCTATTGCAATTATACCAAGAGAAAGAATTGAAATAAGGGCTGGCGAAGTATCAAAATCAAAAACAATTAAGAGTTGGGATATTATTGATGCAGCAGTAAATGTTTGTCGAAAGTTAAAAGCTATAGGTCCCATTACTATCCAATGTATTAAGATGCATACAGGAGAAATAAAGTTTATAGAAATAAATAGCAGACTTGGTGGAGGCGTCCCGTTAGCATTTCAAGCAGGTGTAAATTATGGAGAATTAATGATGCAACTTGCTATGAAAGAAAAGATTTATCCGATGATTGGTGAATTTAAGGAAATTACTATGTTAAGATATGATGAGGCGGTATTTTATGAAAGCTGTAATATTTGATTTAGATGATACATTATATAATGAAAAACAATTTGTATATGGAGCATTTTATGAGGTAGCAGAATATTTAGGATGTAAATATGATTTGACCCCGGCTGTATTGTATCAAGAAATGATAAATGAGTTTAGAATTAATGGTCGAGGTAAAGTATTTAATAAAATATGTTACAAATATAAATTTAAAGAAGATATAAATGTCTTAGTAGAAATATATAGAAGGGCTAAACCACCTCTGAAACTATATGAAGATGGAAAGAAATTTATTCAAAGCAGTAGAGGAAGGTATAGACTTGGATTAATTACAGATGGACTTCATTACGTTCAATGGAATAAAATAAAAACCCTTGGGATAGAGTCATTATTTGATGCCATCATTGTAACAGATGATTTAGGAAAAGAGTATTGGAAGCCTAGTAAAGTACCCTATATAAAAATAGCTGAAGAATTGAATGTTTCATTTAAAGATATGGTTTATATTGGTGATAATCCAAATAAAGATTTTTATAGTGCAAAGGAACTAGGAATGTTAACAATTCGAATTATTAGAGAAGATGGAGATTATAAAGATATTTTTCTAGAAAAAGAGTATGAGGCAAATTACATGGTCAAAGATCTTTTTGATTTAGAAAAATTTTTTATAAAGGAGTGAAGTAATGGTAATTTGTATTGTACAGGCTAGAACAGGATCGACCAGGCTAAAGGGAAAAGTGCTTAAAAAAATCTTGGATATTCCAATGATATTAATAACATTAAAAAGATTAGAAAATGCACGCTATATAGATAAACTTATTTTAGCTACATCTGATAAAGAAGAGGATGATAATTTATATAATATAGTTAAGGGGGAAGGCTACATTGTTTTCAGGGGAGACGAAAACAATGTATTACAAAGATTTGTAAATTGTATTGATGTATATGGTGGAAATACAATCATTCGTATCACTGGTGACTGTCCTTTGATTGATCCTGATATAGTAGACTATGTAGCATCTTATTATAAAATGCATTGTTATGAGTATGTAAGGCTTGATGTGCCTAATAGTTTTATCAGGGGATTTGATGTAGAGATTTTTTCTAGGGAAGCATTATTAAAAACCTATGAATTATCTTCACAAGATAAACATAAAGAACATGTTACTTTGTTTATGTATAATAATCCACAATATTTTAATTTAGGAACAATAAAGGGAAATGATTTTTATAGCAAAGATTACAGGCTTTGTGTAGATACTGCAGAAGATTTTAAGCTAGTAGAAATTATTTTCAGTAAATTTAATAACATTTTTGTTTCTTCTAGAGAGGTAGTGCAATTTTTGGATAGTAACCTAAATATAGCGAAAATGAACCAAAATGTTATTCAAAAAAAATTTTAGTATAAGAGAGGGACACTTAGTGGAAAGAATAACCTTAGATAATAGTAGGGTAATAGGTAAAAATGAGCCTTCATATATTATTGTTGATGTAGCAGCAAATCATAACGGAGACTTGGAGACAGCGAAGGAATTAATTAGAGAAGCGGCTATAGCTGGAGTAGATGCAGTAAAGTTTCAGACTTATGAAGCAGATAAGCTTTATTCAATAAAAACACCTAAATTCTCTAGAGATTCAACGAAACCATATGATCTAATTAAAAGTGTACAACATCCTAGAGAGTGGATTCAAATACTATCTGAATATGCAAAGAAACTAAACATTCAGTTTCTTTCGTCGCCATTTGACTATGAAGCGGTAGATTTATTAGAAGCAATAAACACTCCGCTATACAAAGTGGCTTCTGCTGAGATTGTAGATCTAAAACTTATTAAATATATGGCTCAAAAAGGTAAGCCAATGATTATTTCAACAGGAATGTGTAATATTGGAGAAATAGAAGATGCAATAGAGGTTTGTAGAGAAGTAAATAATAACAATATAATATTGCTACAATGTAATACTGTCTATCCAACGCCTCCTAATATTGTTAATCTAAATGCTATGGATACTTTAAAAACTACATTTAAGCTACCTGTAGGTTTTTCAGATCATACATTAGGTTGGCATGTTCCTATAGCGGCCATTGCTAAAGGCGCGTCAGTTATAGAAAAGCATTTTACTTTAAGTAGGAATCAATTAGGTCCAGATCACTCCTTTTCTATAGAGCCTGATGAATTAATAACTATGGTAAATCAAATTAGAGACGTAGAGAGTGCTCTTGGTAATGGTATCAAAAAAGTTTTACCAGAGGAAATGGAAAGCTATAATTACGGGAGAAGAAGTATTATTGCAGGAAGAAATATACAAAAGGGAACCATTATTACGGAAGAAATGCTTATCATAAAGAGACCAGGATATGGTATAAAGCCAAAGTTAATGAACATTTTAATTGGAAGTAAAGCTAATGTAGATATATTAGAGGATGATGTTATAACTTGGGAAATGATTTTCTAAAATAGGAGAAAGTGAAAAATGAGAGTGATTATAAGAGCAGATGGTGGTAGTAATATTGGTATGGGACATATTATGAGAACGTCAGTAATAGCTCAAAAATTACAGGAGTTTTCAGAAGTTATATATGTGTGTAAAAAAGGCAACGAATTTGAGAATGGAATTCAGTATTTAAAAAAACAAGGGTACGAAGTAAGAGAAACAGATAGAGTTAACATTATATCAGACTTGAGTTTACTAAAAGGGAACTGTCTTATTACAGATAGTTATGATATTGATGAAAAATATTTTGCGCTTACTAAGGATATTTTTCCTATTACTGGATATATAGATGATTTGAATCAGTATAAACTGAATGTAGATTTTGTTATCAATCAAAATATTTATGCTCAAGACTTAATATATGATGTTTGTACAAATACCCAACTTTTTTTAGGTCCTCAATATGCTCTTCTAAGAGATGAATTTTTAAATCCACCTAAAAATAGAATCAATAAAAATATTAAAAATATTATAATTACGTTAGGTGGATGTGACACACAAAATTTAACCGGAGAAATTATAGAGAATTTATATAGAGATTTTTCGGATATAGTTTTTCATGTTGTGGTTGGACCAGGTTTTAGGAATACGGAGCTTAGAAAACTAGAATTAGAGAATGTTAAACTATATTATAATCCTAAAATGGTTGAAATAATGTTAAAGAGTGATTTAGCAATATCAGCTTGTGGAAGTACATTGTATGAGTTAGCAGCTTGTGGTATACCAACCATAGGTGTTATAGTAGCGGAAAATCAAAAGAGAGCCGCCTTAAAGATGAAAGAATTAGGAATCATAGAGTTAGCTGAAGAACATAGTGCATTAAAACAAGCTATTAAAGTTCTGGATTATAATAAAAGAAAAAAGATGTCACAATACTTAAATAAACTAGTAGACGGATTTGGCGCTAAAAGAATATCAGAAGAAATATATAGTCTACTTACCAATGGAGATAAGTAGAAATTATAATCTAGAAAGGAGCATTAAGTTGAAAGTATTAGTAACTGGTGGAGCAGGATTTATAGGACGATGGGTGGTAAAAAAACTTCTTGATGATGGACATATGGTATGGATATTAGATAATTTGTCTAATGGTCGAAAAGAAAACATAGTTAATCTTTTGGAAAATGAAAATTTAAAGGAATTTTGTATAGGAGATATAAAAGATAAAAAGGTATTAAAACATTTATTTGATAACAAATTTGATATTTGCTACAACTTAGCAGCTAGCATTAATGTTCAAGATAGTATTGATGATCCTCAAACTACTTTTGATAATGATGTAGTAGGAACATTTAATATACTTGAAGAATGCAGGAAATATAATACAAAATTAGTTTTTATGAGTACTTGTATGGTTTATGATAGAGCCTTAAATAATGAAGGTATTTCTGAGGAACACTCAACGAAGCCGGCATCACCTTATTCTGGAAGCAAACTATCTGGTGAAAATATGGTATTGTCTTATTGGCATGCATATAAAATGCCTATTGTAATAATTAGGCCATTCAATACCTATGGGCCTTTTCAAAAAACTGGTGGGGAAGGTGGCGTAGTTGCAATATTTATTAAGCAAAAACTTGAAGGTAAGATGCTAAATATATATGGAGATGGAACTCAAACTAGAGATTTGCTATATGTAGAAGATTGTGCGAAATTTGTAGTTGATTCAGGGTATTCAAGTAAGGTAAATGGAGAAATTATTAATGGTGGATTAGGCAGAGATATTACTATTAATGATTTGGCTCATTTAATAGTAAAATCTGAAAAATGTATTAAACATGTACCCCATATACATCCTCAAAGTGAGATACAAAAGTTATTGTGTAATGCTAATAAAGCAAAGAAACTATTACGCTGGGAACCGAGTATAAGTTTAGAAGAAGGAATAAGAAGAACAGAAGAGTGGATAAAAAACAATCCATTGTTAATTTGAATATACTACAGACGATTAATGATTAAGGGAAAAATTAGTTAACAAAAAATTAAAAGAGAATATCTTGTAGAATAAAGTAAAGAACTTTCGGTGGCTGTGTATTAGCCTCTGGTTCTTAATTTAGAAACAATTAGGTCCCTAAGACGATTTTTCTTGCTGCATCTGATATATTTTTTCTTGACCTAGTTTGATAAGGATTGTGCAAGAGCACACGGCACATTGGTATTGCTCTAATGTTAATTAAATAGAGTGTAATTAAATTCATAACAATGACTTTCCTTTGGGCTGTTTTTAGTGTTGTGGTGACTTAGATTATACAAGAAATAGGGGGTCGTTGTTTTTTTATTTAAAACAACTCTCAAATTCTTTAAATAAAAGAGGTAGCAAAAAATTAGTGTAAAAACTTTAAAATTAGCTTCAGGAAGAAAGAGGGATTAATATGAAGGAGTTATTAGCTGTTCAAGGTGGGAAACCTGTGAGAAAGAACTTTCTTCCATATGGTCAGCAATGGATTGGTAAGGACGATATAAAGGCGATAGTAAAAACTTTGAAGAGTGAGTACTTAACTACAGGTCCAAAAATTAGTGAATTTGAAGAAGAAATTGCAAATTATGTTGGAGCAAAATATGCAATTGTATTTTCGAGTGGGACAGCAGCATTGCATGCGGCATGTTTTGCAGCTGAGATTAAGGAAGAAGATGAAGTAATCACTACGCCTATGACATTTGTAGCAACTGCAAATTCAATATTATATCAAGGTGGAAAACCTGTGTTTGCAGATATTGATAGAAGAACGTACAATATAGATCCTAAGGATATTAACGCTAAAATAACAAAGAAAACAAAGGCAATTATTCCTGTAAGTTTTACGGGACAACCTGTTGATCTTGAAGAAATTATAAACAGTGCAAAAAGAAATAATATCCTAGTGATTGAAGATGGATCTCATTCATTAGGCGCAAATTATAAGGATAAAAAGGTAGGAACAATTGCTGATATGACGGTTTTTAGTTTTCACCCAGTAAAAAACATTACTACTGGTGAAGGGGGAGCTGTAACTACAAATAGTAAAGTATTGTATCAAAAGTTGCTATTATTTAGAACACATGGAATAACTCGTGATAAAAATTTAATCAATAATTCTCAAGAGCCTTGGTATTATGAACAATTAGAACTAGGTTTTAATTACAGGATTACTGATATTCAGTGTGCAATGGGAATTAGTCAATTAAGAAAAATAGATTGGTTTATTAATAGAAGGAAAAAAATAGCAAATAAATATAATGAAGCTTTTAAAGATAATGAATTATTATCAGTTCCTTATCAAGAAGATAATTGTTTTTCTAGTTGGCATTTATATATAATTCAATTAAACCTTAATAAGCTAAAGGTTGGAAGAAAAGAAATATTTGAAGCATTAAGAGCAGAAAATATAGGTGTAAATGTCCACTATATTCCAGTGTATTACCATCCTTATTATAACAAGATAGGTTATTATAAGGGGATATGTCCTAATGCTGAATTTATATATGACAGGATTATAACCTTGCCTCTTTTTCCAAAAATGAAAAATAGAGATGTGAGAGATGTAATTGAATCAGTAATAAAAGTTTTAGAATATTTCAAAAAGCACTAAAAATAATAGGATGTATGTATTGTTAAAGGTTTTTGCTCTTTGTCAGTAGTAGGGTGGGATTGGTTTCAGTTTCGCATATTTTCACCCTAACATTTATTTTAGAGCCCGAAACTTAGGTAAGTTAAATTAAGTGTGAAAAATCTCTTATTATATGTTTAAAAAAATCTTTTAAAAGAGTAACATTAGAAGGAGAGGCCTTCATAGCTTCTATATAACTACTTTTATCAAGAGGATAAATGATCTCGTAGCCATTGTAATGTGCTAAGTTTCGGATAAATTCTCTAATAACTCTTCCATTACCTTCTCTAAAGGGGTGAAGCATATTAATTTCTGATTTATAAAAGGCCAATCGTTCACAAAATTCATCAAAGGATAACCCCATCAAATGATTTTCTCTATTCAATAAAGAAAAGACTTTTTTACTTTCATCTTCTATATGTTCAGGATAAGCAAACATTACCCCTTTTGCTATTCTTATTATGCGTAACTCGCCAGCCCAAACGTAGATGTCTTGAAAAATATATCTATGGATGTCTTGTAAGTGAACCAAATCAAAATGTCCTTCAATAGGATTTTGTATGAGCTCATTAATCCTTAAAGCCGTTAAGTCTCTTTCAAGAGATTCTAGTTTTAAAGCATCTTTAATATTAAATTTATTAATTAGAACATCAGTATTGGGATAACAGTAAACAGTATCATTGTTATAAATATAATCCATATCTACACCAACCTATGTTTTTCTAGTATTAATCGACGAGCTTCATCGTTAGAGTACTTCCCGCTTATATTGCCTTTAATAATTTTTAAAGTATCTTCTGGTACATCTAGATTTTCATAAGCCATAGTAGCTTTTATATATTCTATTCCTTTTGTATTAAAGCTAGAATTATTCTCATTAATTTCTTTTGCTATTGCCATTTGATTGTCAAAGTCAGGTATATTTAATTTAATTAAATTGGTAATAAATTCGTTAATAGATACATCCTTTTCAATGCAATTAAGCTTTAAAAGTTTATGAATATCACTATCAAGTCGTATTGTTAATTTTTTCAATTTGATTCACACTCCTATAAGTTAATTATATCACCTATGCCGTCATGACGTCAAACGTATAGATCAATTTAATAGAAGTGGGGTGGTAGCAAAATATTGAATTCTT
Organism: Natranaerovirga pectinivora; assembly: GCF_004342165.1. NCBI lineage: Bacteria > Bacillati > Bacillota > Clostridia > Lachnospirales > Natranaerovirgaceae > Natranaerovirga > Natranaerovirga pectinivora. Next base: position 123,521 of record NZ_SMAL01000007.1, read on the forward strand.
TGGTAAAATAATGTTAGATTATCATCATTAGATTGTTTACGGAAGGTGCGGTTATGAGAGAGAGTAGGAAGTTTATTTTTATTGTTTTGGCTCTTATTTTTTTAATTATAGGGGGAACATTAGGGTATTTGTTTTTGCTTGGGGTTTCTTTTATTGATGCTTTATATATGACCATTATTACGATTTCTACTGTTGGTTATCAAGAAGTTGCTGAGATGACTGATGCATCTAAGTTATTTTCAATTTTTTTAATTTTATGGGGATTGGGAATTGCAGGTTATGCATTTACGAGTATAGTAGCTATGTTTTTTGAAGGTGAGTTTAGAAAGGCTTGGAGGAAGAGGAAGATGGAATCAAAGATAGCGCAGTTAAAAGATCATTATATATTATGTGGCGCTGGTGAAACAGGGCATACGGTTATAGAGCGTTTTATGGAGAGTAAGGAAGTTTTTGTTGTTGTAGAGAAGGATGAGGAAAAGGTTAAGGAGTTGGAGCGAGAAGGGGTTCTTGCTATTCTTGGTGATGCTACCCATGAAGAGGTTTTGAGTCAAGCTAGGATAGAAAATGCCAAGGGTCTTATTACCAGCTTATCTAATGATGCAGATAATGTTTTTACTGTCCTTACTGCTAGGGAAATGAATAAGGATATTTACATAGTTTCTAGAGCTATTGAAAAGAGTGCAGGTATTAAATTAAAAAAAGCAGGAGCCAATAATAGTATTTCTCCTAACGAAATCGGTGGAAGAAGAATGGCTGCTATTGTTCTTAGGCCGTCTATTGTTTCTTTTCTTGATGTTATTACAAAAGCAGGAGATATAGAGCTTGATTTAGAGGATGTTGTTGTAGGTAAAGGCTCCATTTTAGCAGGCAAGACTTTAAGAGAGGCAAAAGTGCCAGAGCGGACGGGGTTAATGATTATAGCCATTAGGAGAAAGGATGAACGTAAGTTTTTGTTTAATCCTAGTTCAGAAAAGACCCTTGATCTTGGAGATGTCATGATGGTTTTAGGTAGAGAAGAACAAGTGGATAAATTAAAAAAATTGGCTTGTGATTTTTCATAGAGTGAATGGAGCTGGTATGTACGTTGGTATATATTGGCTCTTTTTTTTGGGTGTAGTAGGTTAGATTATATATTCTATAGGCATTGGTTATGTTCTACATATAGTCAAACTCAAATATAATTTAGTGATAAAAATTTTTAGGGTGGGTGTATGTATGGATACAAATCTAAAGCATAGTCTTGGGGATATAACGATGAAGCAAAGTAAAATTAGCTGCCATAATGTTAAAAATTTTAATGCTTATGGTGTTAACATCAACGGTAAGATGTTTTTAAAGAAAGAATTTGACACGAGTGAAGCAGGAATTGAATGTTTTAACAAAGAGAAAGAGGCTAATTTTAAGTTCGGAAAATACCCTTGGATGTCTCATTGGATTCAGAGTGGTGAGAACTGGTTTGTTCGAGAATACTACCCTAAAGAATGTCGATTAGATAAAATTGCTATAAATTTATCGTGTAAAGAAAAAGAAGAAATGGCGGTTGAAGTATTATCTATTGTATTAGATTTGTATAAAGAAGGGTATGCTCACAGAGATATTCATGGAAAGAATTTTTATTATATAGAGGGTCAATTAAAACTCATTAATTATGATAGTATTGTTGCTTATGTAGAGGGATGCAAACCTACATTTGAGAACTGTTACGATTTAACAGGAAAGGGTTTGAAGATCCCTTTTTATATTGGTAATATGCGGTTTTCTAATATGCACCCATTATCAATCTCGAATATACTTGGTATTTCTTTAGAAAAAGCATTACTAAAGTTAAAAGAAAGTAGTCTTTGGTAGATTGTCATACTTGAGGGGGGGTATAAAAATTAAGTTAATGCAATAAGAGCATGATGACTTAATGTAAAATACTTAAGACAAAAATATAAAGATATTCATAAAGTAGTCGATATATTTAACAAAGGACTTTATAAACTAATTTAAAATGTTTAAGGGGGACTCACGGATGAGAATAGAAAGTATGTCAAATACTATGCCCGTTCAAAGTAGTAAAGCTGTTGAAAGTGTAATCAAGGTAGGACAGGATCAGCAGAGTAAAGCGCAAAGTAATCCACAAGATAAACAAGTGCAAGAAAGAGATATTATACACGCAATAGAAAAAGCAAATAAAGAAATACGTACATATGATAGAAAACTTGAATTTTCAATACATGAAGGTACTAAGGAGATAGTGGTTAAAGTTATTAATACTTCAGATGATACAGTAATACGTGAAATACCATCAGAAAGAATACTAGATATGGTAGCTAAAATGTGGGAGATGGCAGGATTACTAGTAGATGAAAAACGATAGGCGGTGAAAGAATGACAATAAGATTTACAGGATTAGCTTCTGGTTTAGATACAGACAATATGATTCAACAAATGATTAGAATTGAAAGAATGAAAGTAGATAGAGTTATTAAGCAAAAAACAAAATTAGAATGGCAACAAGATATTTGGCAAGATATGAATAAGAAGTTATATGATTTTTATAGAAAACCATTATTTGATCTAAGATCTGCTAGTAATTTTAATAAAAAATCAGTTATAAGCTCTAATACAGGCGTTGCAAGTGTTACTGGGAATGCAAGTGCTGTTAATGGCATGCATACACTTGAAGTAGAGAGAATGGCTAAGGCGTCATATTTAACAGGGGCAAAGATGCAAAAGATTACCATTGGTGAGCAGGATGTTAAAATAACTTCTCAGACTAAGTTATCTGATGTAGTAGATTCTGTTGAGGGATCAATAATTCAAATAAGTAGTACAACTAATGGGGAACCAAAGACTATAAATATTGATGAAAATGAAACGGTAGGTAGTTTGATTAATAAAATAAGAGTAAATGATTCAAATATAAATATGAATTTTGATACCAATTTTGACCGTATCTTTATGTCTACTAAAGGTACAGGGGAAAAAATGAGAATTGAAGTGACTGCTGTAGGAGATAAAAGTGAATTAGGTAATGAATTGTTAGAAAAGTTAGGATTAATCGGTTTAGAAACAATTAATGAAGCAGGTGTTAATGCTGAAGTTAAATACAATGGTGCAATTCTAACTTCTGATACAAATAATTTTGCTGTAAATGGATTAACCATTAATGTCTTATCAGAAGGAACAACCAACTTATCTGTAAGCCAAGACACAGATGCAATTTATAAATCAGTAAAAGATTTTATTTTAGCATATAATGAATTGGTGATGGATATAAACGGCAAGATTAATGCAGATACAGCAAGAGGTTATGAACCATTAACTAGTGAAGAAAAAAAAGCTATGTCTGAAGATGAAATTAAAAAATGGGAAGATACCATTAAAAACTCACTATTAAGAAGAGATGGGGTTTTAACAGGGCTATCTCAAACAATGAGAAGTATTTTAGTGACTAGCGATGGTGTTAGCTTAGAGAATGATGCAGCTTTTAAGTTTATATCTCAAATTGGTATTGTAACAGGTGATTATAGTGAGAGAGGGATTCTTCATATAGAAGGTGATTCTGACTTTGGTTTACATGGAGATATGGAAAATAAATTAAGAAAAGCCATAGAAGAAGATTCAGAGGGTGTATCGAAACTTCTGAATGCTTTAGCAAACAAACTTTATGGAACTATGCAAGATAGAATGAAATCTACTCAATTAAGTAGTGCATTAACATTCTACGATGATAAACAAATGCGAAATAAGGTTAGGGAGTTTGACACTGAAATAGCTAGATTAGAACAAAGGTTAATCGATGTTGAAGAACGTTACTATAGACAATTCGCAGCCATGGAAAAGGCAATGCAAGAGGCCAATAGTACAATGTCTTGGTTAATGCAGCAATTAGGAGGAGGAATGTAATATGGTACAAAGCGGGGCAAACGCATATATGAACAATTCAGTTTCAACAGCGTCACCACAGGAATTGACACTAATGCTATATAATGGTGCCATTAAATTTGCTAATCAAGGATTAGTTGAATTGGATAATAAAAATATAGAAAAAGTCAATAATAACTTAATGAGAGTACAAGACATCATAAGTGAATTTAGAATCACACTTAATAGAGATGTCCCAATCGCAAAAGAAATGGACAAACTTTACGAATACATGATTTGGAGATTAACAGAAGCCAATATGAGTAAAGACAAAGCCATGGTAGAAGAAGTAATTGAAATGTTAAGAGAGCTAAGAGATACTTGGAAAGAAGCTATGAAGTTAGCCAAAACAGGTAATAAGCCAGCATCAGGCGAATAGAGAAGAGGGGTATAGCTATTATGGAAGAAACTACTAGCTATATAGAAATATTAATTGATTCTTTAAAACAAAAAAAAGCAGTCCTAATCAAAATAAAAGAAGAAAACCATAAGCAAGCTGATATTGCTAATAAAGAAGATTTTAAGCTTGAAGAATTTGAAGATACCATTACTCAAAAGGATAGCTTAATAAAACAAATTGGTGTTATAGACGATGGGTTTAATATTGTATATGATCGTATTAGAAATACACTTATTAAGGAAAAAGATAAATACAAAGATAAAATCATTGAGTTAAAGCACTTAGTAAGTGAGATTGCTGAGCTAAGTGTATCTATACAAGTAGAAGAACAAAAAAACAAAAGTGCCATTGAAAGAAAACTTTCAAGTTACAAAAAACACATCAAACAATTTAAAACCAGTAAGAAAACTGCAACCAGCTATTATAAAAATATGAACAATCAAAGTGATAGTCAATCTTACTTTGTAGATAAAAAAAATTAAAAAATGTATAGTGATTCTAAACATGGGAAGTCTTTCTTTATATAGAGGATATTCCTGTGTTTAGAATGACATATTACACCTTGAGATTCCAAGTAATTCCAAGTGATTAACAATCAATAAAATACTTGACGAATTAAAAACTTATATGTTATATTATAAAAGCAGTGAAGTAGGGCTTTTTTTTTATGCCTAAATTTCTGATGAAAAATAAGTGGAGGTGGAAGTTGTGCGTGTGAAAATTACTCTAGCTTGTACAGAATGTAAGCAACGTAATTATGACTTAACTAAAGAGAAAAAACAACATCCAGAAAGAATGGAAACAAAAAAATATTGCAAATTTTGCAAATCACACACGTTACACAAAGAAACAAAGTAATGTGTTAAAAAATTTAAGGGATGTGATTTTATATGGGAGAAGCGTCAGCAACTAAAAGAAGTTGGTGGAAAGAATTTAAGGGTGACTTTAAAAAAATCATATGGCCAGATAAAAAATCACTATTCAAACAGACTACTGTTGTTTTACTAGTAACAATTTTTATTGGGGTAATCATTACGATACTAGACTTGATACTTAAATTTGGAATTGGATTGTTACCACTCAAATAAAAAATTAAAGGTGATTTTAATGTCAGATACTACAAAATGGTATGTTGTTCATACTTATTCAGGTTATGAAAACAAAGTTAAGGCCAATATTGAAAAAATTATTGAAAACAGGAAGCTTCACGATCAAATCACAGAAGTTATTGTTCCTTTGCATGATGTTGTGGAACTTAAAAATGGTACTAAAAAACAAGTTCAAAAGAAATTGTTTCCAGGTTATGTTCTATTAAAAATGAATATGACTGATGAAACATGGTATGTAGTACGTAACACAAGAGGTGTTACAGGATTTGTTGGTCCAGCATCAAAACCAGTTCCATTATCGGAAGATGAAATCAAAGCATTAGGAATAAAAATTGATGAGATACAAATTGACATTGCTCTTGGTGATGTAGTAAAAATCATTACAGGACCTTTTGAAGGTTCAGTAGGGGTTGCTAAAGCTATCAATAACCATAAGAGAACGGTTACAGTACACTTATCTGTGTTTGGTAGAGAAACCCCTGTAGAGCTTAACTTTTCAGAGATTCAAAAAATGTAATTAAATATTACGACGTAAGGGAAAACCTAAGCAACAAATATTTGTCTATCTAATGATAGACAGTGGGAGGGACATCCCCCGTTAAATACCACAATTTTCAGGAGGTGCGCTAATATGGCGAAAAAAATTACAGGTTACATTAAATTACAAATTCCTGCTGGTAAAGCAACACCAGCACCACCAGTTGGACCTGCATTAGGACAACACGGTGTTAATATTATGCAATTTACAAAAGAGTTTAATGCTAAAACGGCTGATCAAGCAGGTATGATTATTCCTGTTGTAATATCAGTATACCAAGACAGAAGTTTCAGTTTTATCACTAAAACGCCACCAGCTGCTATTTTATTAAAAAAAGCTGCTAAAATTGAATCTGGTTCTGGCGAACCAAACAGAAAAAAAGTAGCAACAATCTCAAGAGAAGAAGTTAAAAAAATCGCTGAATTAAAAATGGAAGATTTAAATGCTGCTTCAATTGATGCTGCTATCAGTATGATTTCTGGTACTGCTAGAAGTATGGGAATTGTTGTTCAAGACTAATTAATGTTGAAATTTAAAACTGTGGGAGGGTTCACTCCCGATATTACCACAAGGAGGTTAATAGTATGAAAAGAGGAAAAAGATATCAAGAATTAGCTAAATTAGTTGATCGTACAAAAGCGTACGAAGTTAAGGAAGCTATTGATTTAGTTCAAGAAGTTGCAAAAGCAAAATTTGATGAGACAGTTGAAGCACACATTAAGTTAGGTGTTGATAGCCGTCATGCAGATCAACAAGTTCGTGGTGCGGTTGTATTACCACACGGAACGGGTAAAGCTGTAAGAGTTCTTGTTTTTGCAAAGGGTGACAAACAAAAAGAAGCGGAAGCAGCAGGCGCTGATTTCGTAGGAGCGGAAGATTTAATTCCAAAGATCCAGAACGAAGGATGGTTAGAGTTTGACGTAGTAGTTGCTACTCCAGATATGATGGCTGTTGTTGGTCGTTTAGGACGTGTGCTTGGACCTAAAGGTTTAATGCCAAATCCAAAAGCAGGAACAGTTACTATGGATGTAGCTAAAGCAGTAGAAGATATTAAAGCTGGTAAAATTGAGTACAGATTAGATAAAACTAACATTATTCACGTTCCAATTGGTAAAGTATCATTTGGAAGTGAAAAGCTTTCAGACAACTTCCACACGTTAATGAATGCAGTTATAAAAGCAAAACCAGCAGCTGCTAAAGGACAATACCTACGTAGCGTAGCCATTACATCAACTATGGGACCTGGAATCAAAATTAATCCAGCAAAAATAACTGAATAAGTATTGACAACATAGATGTAAGGTGTTATAATTCCAAATGTCAATTGAATATTGGCCGTAGACAGTAGGTGTTATTATTATAACATAAAGGGCAACCGCCTACCGAGGAATTGATTTGACTATTGTATAGTCTTATAAATTAATGATCAACCTCTCTGTCTATTTTGATAGAGAGGTTTTTTGGTAGATAAATGTCCTACGAAAATTAAGGTGGTAACACACTGATAAAGTAAGAAAGGTGGTGCAACCAGTATGGCAAAAATTGAACAAAAATCATCAGTAGTAAATGAAATTAAAGCAAATATCGAAGGTGCTCAATCAATCGTTCTTGTAGATTATAGAGGTCTTACAGTAGAACAAGATACAGAACTTCGTAAAAATTTAAGAGAAGCAGGCATCACTTACAAAGTTTATAAAAACACAATGATGCGTTTTGCTTTTAAAGGTACAGAATTTGAATCATTAAACGATGATTTAGCTGGTCCAAGTGCTATTGCTATTAGTAAAGATGACGCTACAGCTCCTGCAAGAGTTCTTAGCGAAACTGCTAAAAAGTATACTAAACTTGAATTCAAGTGTGGTGTAGTAGATGGACAATACTATGATGGAGAAGGCATTAAATTAATTGCTTCAATCCCATCAAGAGACGAGTTACTTGGCAAGTTACTTGGAAGCATTCAGTCACCAATTACCAATTTGGCAAGAGTGCTTAATCAAATCGCTGAAAAAAACGGTAGCGAAGTAGCTGCTGAATAATAACAAAAAACTAATTGAAAGAAAATTAATCGGAGGTGCTTTATAATGGCAAAATTAACAGTTCAAGAATTTATTGAAGCTATAAAAGAATTATCAGTAATAGAATTAAACGATTTAGTTAAAGCTTGTGAAGAAGAGTTTGGAGTTTCTGCAGCAGCAGGTGTAGTAGTTGCAGCAGCAGGTCCAGCAGCAGCTGAAGAAGAAAAAACTGAATTCGACGTAGAAATCACTAGCGCTGGAGCAAACAAAATTAAAGTAATCAAAGTAGTTCGTGAAATTACTGGATTAGGATTAAAAGAAGCTAAAGAATTAGTAGAAGGTGCTCCAAAAGTAGTTAAAGAAGGAGCTTCTAAAGACGAAGCTGAAGAATTAAAAGCTAAACTTGAAGAAGTTGGAGCTCAAATCACTCTTAAATAATACAGCAATTCTAAAAGCTCTCAGTAATATTTTACTGGGGGCTTTTATACTTGAAGAAAATTTGTTATGATCTATAAGTCAAAAATAAAAAGGTAATAGAGGCAGAAGTTAAGTTGAAAATGATATTGATTACATAAGTAATTAATTTTATATAAATTAAATATAGAAATGTTTGTGAATCTAGATAAAAACAATAACACTTTAATTATAAATTAAACTTGACTTGCTTGACTATATGTGTTAATATTTGATAATGCATTAGTATGGGTAGTTATGCTCATTATTAGAAAACTAAATAAATTAATTTCATTTAATAATAATCTGCTTTTGCAGAGTCATAGGAATAGGAAAGTTCGCTCTGTTTTTTAGAGCTTGAAGTTTCCTGTTTCACACGAAATTAATAATATAAGTCTAAGTGGTAAAAAGTATCTTTTTTAGCAAAAACAGTAAAAATACGTATACTTGGAAAAAACTTGGAAATAATCTTAAAAGTTAACTAGTAAATTTAAAAAGGTAATTTGCAAAGGTCCTTACAAGGATTTGGAAATTATATTTTCAGTGAAGCTTGTGTCTCTTGGGAAGCAAGAGGTAGGCTAAGTCAATATGGTATGATATTTTATGTCTTTATTTACATAATATGTTGTATCTTGTGATAAATTATATTTTTTCAAGGGGTGAAACGTCAATATGGAAAAAAACAGGATTCGTCCTACAAAGATTGGCAAAGGTCAAAGGATGACTTATTCAAGACAAAAAGAAGTTCTTGAAATGCCAAACTTAATTGAAGTTCAAAAAAACTCCTATAAATGGTTTTTAGAAGAAGGGTTAAAAGAAGTATTTGAAGATATTTCTCCAATATCTGATTACAGTGGTAACCTTATTCTTGAATTTGTGGACTTTTATCTTAATGAAGACGATGTTAAATACACAATTGAAGAGTGTAAGGAAAGAGATGCTACATATGCAGCTCCACTTAAAGTAAAAGTAAGGCTTATTAACAAGGAAAAAGACGAAATTAATGAGCATGATATTTTTATGGGTGACTTACCACAAATGACCGAAACAGGAACCTTTATAATTAATGGTGCTGAAAGGGTAATAGTAAGTCAATTAGTTCGTTCGCCAGGTATTTATTATGATGTTCAATATGATAAAATTGGTAAGGAGCTATATTCTGCTACTGTTATTCCTAACAGAGGAGCTTGGTTAGAATATGAAACAGATTCAAATGACATTTTTTATGTTCGTGTAGATAGAACGAGAAAAGTGCCTATTACTGTATTAATCCGTTCTCTAGGTATAGGTACAGATGCAGAAATTAAGGAGCTTTTTAGTGAAGAGCCAAAAATTCTTGCGAGTATTGAAAAAGACAGTACTAAATCCTATGAAGAAGGTTTAATTGAAATCTACAAACGTATTAGACCAGGTGAACCACCAACAGTTGAAAGTTCAGAATCTTTATTAAATAGTATGTTCTTTGATCCAAGAAGATACGATTTAGCAAAGGTTGGACGTTATAAATTCAACAAAAAATTAGCATTTAAAAACCGTGTTAGAGGTTTTGCTTTAGCAGAAGCGGTTGTTTCAGCTGATACAGGTGAAGTTATTGCAGATGCTGGTGAGATTATAACAGAAGAACTTGCAGTACAAATTCAAAATAGTGCAGTGCCATATATATGGGTAAATACAGATGAGCGTAAAGTAAAAGTATTATCCAATTTAATGGTAGACATAAAAGAGCATATTGATGTTGACCCTAAAGAATTAGGCATCACAGAGCCGGTTTATTATCCAGCATTAAAAGAAATATTAGAAAAATATGATGACATAGATGAAATAAAAGAAGTTATTAAGAAAAGCATTAATTCTTTAATTCCAAAACATATTACAAAAGAAGATATTTTAGGTTCAATTAACTATAATATTCATTTAGAGTATGGTCTTGGACATAAAGACGATATTGACCATTTAGGTAATAGAAGAATTCGTGCTGTTGGAGAATTGCTACAAAATCAATATAGAATTGGTTTATCAAGAATGGAACGTGTTGTTAGAGAACGTATGACAATACAAGACATCGAAGGTGTATCTCCTCAAACCCTTATTAATATAAGACCAGTGACAGCTGCAGTAAAAGAATTCTTTGGAAGTTCTCAGTTATCACAGTTTATGGATCAACCTAACCCATTAGCAGAGTTAACACATAAAAGACGTTTATCTGCACTAGGTCCAGGGGGTCTATCAAGAGAGAGAGCTGGTTTCGAGGTTAGGGACGTTCACCATTCTCATTATGGTAGAATGTGTGCTGTAGAAACACCAGAGGGTCCAAATATCGGACTAATCAACTCCCTTGCAACTTATGCAAGAATTAATGATTATGGATTTATTGAAGCACCATATAGAAAAATAGACAAATCTGGTGAAGAACCAGTTGTAACAGAGGAAATTGTTTATTTAACAGCAGATGAAGAAGACAACTACAGAGTTGCTCAAGCCAATGAACCATTAGATGAGCAAGGCAGATTTGTTAACAATCACGTTACAGGACGTCATAATGAAGATATTATTGATGTAGAAAAAGATAAAATTGACCTAATGGACGTTTCTCCTAAACAGGTATTTTCTGTTGCTACATCATTGATTCCTTTCCTTGAGAATGATGATGCCAACCGTGCCTTAATGGGATCAAACATGCAACGTCAGGCAGTACCACTTTTAACAACTGAAGCACCTGTAGTAGGTACAGGGATGGAGCATAAGTCTGCTGTAGATTCAGGGGTAGTAAAGGTTGCTAAAAATGCAGGTATTGTTGAAAAAGCATCTGCTAGAGAGATTATCATTAAAACAGAAGACGGTAAAAAAGATGTTTATAAATTATTAAAATTCTCACGAAGTAATCAAGGTACATGTATTAATCAACGTCCTATTGTTGTAAAAGGTATGCATGTAGAAAAAGGCGAAGTAATTGCTGATGGACCATCAACATCTCAAGGTGAATTAGCAGTAGGTAAGAACCCACTGATTGGATTTATGACTTGGGAAGGATACAACTTCGAGGATGCTATTTTAATAAGTGAAAGACTTACTCAAGATGATGTTTATACATCTATCCATATAGAAGAATACGAAGCAGAATCAAGGGATACAAAATTAGGACCAGAAGAAATAACAAGAGATGTACCAGGTGTAGGTGATGAGGCCCTTAAAGATTTAGATGAGCGAGGAATCATTAGAATTGGTGCAGAAGTGATATCAGGAGATATTCTAGTTGGTAAAGTTACACCAAAAGGTGAAACGGAATTAACAGCAGAAGAAAGATTGTTACGAGCTATTTTCGGTGAGAAGGCTAGAGAAGTAAGAGATACTTCCTTAAGAGTGCCTCATGGAGAATCAGGAATAATCGTCGATGTAAAAGTATTTACAAGAGAAAATGGGGATGAATTACCTCCAGGTGTAAATCAATCTGTAAGAGTATACATTGCTCAAAAGAGAAAAATTTCAGTTGGGGATAAAATGGCAGGAAGACATGGTAATAAAGGGGTTATCTCTAGAATATTACCAGCGGAAGATATGCCTTTCTTACCAAATGGTAGACCACTGGATATCGTACTAAATCCACTAGGGGTTCCATCACGTATGAACATCGGTCAGGTATTAGAAGTCCATTTAGGATTAGCGGCAAAAGCCTTAGGTTTTAACATTGCTACACCTGTATTCGATGGTGCAAACGAGTTTGATATTATGGATACTTTAGACTTAGCTAATGATTATGCCAATATGCCTTGGGATGAATTTACAGATAAATGGAAAGACGTGTTACACCCAGGTATTTATGAGTATTTAGAGAACAATAAAGCTCACAGATTAGAATGGGCTGGCGTACCAATTACTAGAGACGGTAAAATACCTCTTAGAGATGGACGTACAGGAGAATATTTTGATAGTAAAGTAACTGTAGGATATATGCATTACCTAAAACTTCATCACTTAGTTGATGATAAAATCCATGCTCGTTCAACTGGACCATACTCACTGGTTACACAACAACCATTAGGTGGTAAAGCTCAGTTTGGTGGACAAAGATTTGGAGAGATGGAAGTTTGGGCACTAGAGGCATATGGCGCAGCATACACACTTCAAGAAATATTAACAGTAAAATCGGATGACGTAGTTGGACGTGTTAAAACTTATGAAGCGATCATTAAAGGTGAAAACATTCAAGAACCAGGGACGCCAGAATCCTTTAAAGTATTATTAAAAGAGCTTCAGTCATTAGCACTTGATGTTAAAGTATTAAAAGATGATGCAACTGAAATCGAAATTCACGAAAGTATTGATGAAGCTGATGAAGATTTAGTAGTTAATATTGAAGGAAGAGAAGATGAAATAATAGAAGCATCAAGGCCATATAGTGAGTTTGTACCAAATTCTGATGACGAAGATTCGTTATTTGCAGATGAAGAAGATGACGACAGTGATGATATAGATTTTGACTTAGAGAAAGAATTTATAATAACATCTGAAGACGACGATTCACTATTCGATGACGAAGATTAGAAAGGGGTGTCGTTCCAATGCCAGCTGGTAATTTAGATCAAGCAATAAACTTTGATGCAATCCGTATAGGTTTGTCTTCTCCAGAACGTATAAGAGAATGGTCTCGCGGAGAGGTAAAAAAACCAGAAACCATCAACTACAGAACATTAAAACCAGAAAAAGAAGGTTTGTTCTGTGAAAAAATATTCGGGCCTAGTAAAGACTGGGAATGTCACTGTGGTAAATATAAAAAAATACGTTATAAAGGTGTTGTTTGTGACCGTTGTGGCGTAGAAGTAACAAAATCAAAAGTAAGAAGAGAGAGAATGGGGCATATTGAATTAGCTGCTCCTGTATCTCATATTTGGTATTTCAAAGGGATACCAAGTAGAATGGGACTTATCCTTGATATGTCACCAAGAATCTTAGAAAAAGTACTGTATTTTGCATCATATATTGTATTAGATCCAGGTGAAACAGGATTGCAATACAAACAAATTCTTACTGAAAAAGAATACCGTGATGCATATGATAAATACGGTAATAAATTTAGAGCTGGAATGGGTGCAGAATCCATTAAAGAAGTTCTAGAAAACATTGATTTAGAAAAAGAAGGTAAAGAACTTAGAAAAGGTCTTAAAGAAGCAACTGGACAAAAAAGAGCAAGAATTATTAAAAGACTAGAAGTAGTTGAAGCTTTCCGTGGATCTACTAATAGCCCTGCTTGGATGATTCTTTCTGTAATACCAGTAATACCACCAGACCTAAGACCAATGGTACAGTTAGATGGTGGTCGTTTTGCAACATCAGACCTTAACGACTTATACAGAAGAGTAATTAATAGAAACAATAGATTAAAAAGGTTATTAGATCTTGGAGCACCAGATATCATTGTAAGAAATGAAAAAAGAATGCTTCAAGAAGCAGTTGACGCACTAATTGATAATGGTCGTCGTGGAAGACCGGTTACAGGACCAGGTAACCGTCCATTAAAATCATTATCAGACATGTTAAAAGGTAAGCAAGGTCGTTTTAGACAAAACTTACTTGGAAAACGTGTTGACTATTCTGGTCGTTCAGTTATCGTAGTTGGACCTGATTTAAAAATATACCAATGTGGTCTTCCAAAAGAAATGGCTATTGAATTGTTCAAACCATTTGTTATGAAAAAACTTGTTGGAGATGGATTAGCACATAATATTAAATCAGCTAAAAAGATGGTAGAGAGACTTCAATCAGAAGTTTGGGATGTATTAGAAGAAGTTATTAGAGAGCATCCGGTTATGTTAAACCGTGCCCCTACACTTCACCGTTTAGGTATTCAAGCATTTGAACCTGTACTAGTAGAGGGTAAAGCCATTAAGCTTCATCCACTTGTATGTTCTGCTTATAATGCAGACTTTGATGGGGATCAGATGGCGGTTCACGTTCCATTATCAGTAGAAGCTCAAGCTGAATGTAGATTCTTATTATTATCATCTAATAACTTATTAAAACCTTCTGATGGAGCACCAGTTGCGGTACCATCACAGGATATGGTACTTGGAATATATTACCTTACTCTTGAAAAAGATGGTGAAAAAGGTGAAGGTAAAAGTTTCAAGAGCGAAAATGAAGCAATTCTTGCCTATGAAAATGGAGTAGTTACTCTACATGGTAAAATAAATGTAAGAAGAACAATGACAATTGATGGAGAAATCCAATCAAAAATTGTTAAAACTACAGTTGGTAGAATAATATTTAATGAGGCAATACCTCAAGATTTACGATATGTAGATAGAACAATAAAAGAAAACTTATTCGAATATGAAGTAAACTTCTTAGTAGGTAAAAAACAACTGCAAAGTATATTAGATAAAATTATTAATTTCCACGGATCTACTATGACTGCTGAAGTTTTAGATAATATCAAAAAACTTGGTTTTAAATACTCTACAAGAGGTGCTATATCAGTTTCTGTATCTGACATGGAAGTACCAGAAGCAAAACCTGAGATTCTTGCAGAAGCAGAAAAAACTGTTGAAAAAATAACAAAGCAATTCCGTCGTGGTTTCTTAACCAATGAAGAACGTTACCAAAAAGTTATTCAAACATGGAAAGAAGCCGATGATAAAATAACAAAAGCGCTACTATCAGGACTTGATAAATATAATAATATATTTATGATGGCTGATTCAGGAGCCCGTGGTTCTGATAAGCAGATTAAACAGTTAGCTGGTATGCGTGGTCTTATGGCCAATACGTCAGGTCACACATTCGAGTTACCAATTAAATCAAACTTCCGTGAAGGTCTTGACGTATTAGAATACTTCAACTCTGCTCACGGTGCTAGAAAAGGTCTTGCAGATACGGCTTTACGTACTGCTGACTCAGGATACCTTACTAGACGTCTAGTTGACGTTTCTCAAGATGTTATCATTAGAGAAATTGATTGTGGACATAGCACTGGATATATACCAGGGTTAGAAATAAAAGCATTTAAAGATGGTGCAGAGGTTATTGAAAGCCTTCAAGAAAGATTAACAGGCAGATATGCTGTTGAAGATATAGTCCATCCAGAAACAAAAGAAGTACTTGTTAAATCAAATAAAATGATCTATCCATTAAAAGCTGCAAACATTGTGGATGCTGGTATAGAAAAAGTTAAGATAAGAACTGTATTAACTTGTCGTTCAAATCTTGGAGTATGTGCTAAGTGTTATGGTGCCAATATGGCAACAGCACAGCCAGTTCAAGTTGGAGAAGCAGTAGGTATTATTGCAGCTCAATCCATCGGGGAACCTGGTACACAGCTTACAATGAGAACATTCCATACAGGTGGTATTGCCGGAGAAGATATCACACAAGGTTTACCTCGTGTTGAGGAGTTATTTGAAGGTAGAAAACCAAAAGGTCTAGCAATTATTGCAGAATTCGGTGGTATTGCTGTAATAAAAGATACTAAGAAAAAACGTGAAGTTATCATTACAAATAATGAAACTGGGGAATCAAAAGCTTACTTAATACCTTATGGTTCAAGAATCAAAATCCAAGATGGAGATATTCTTGAAGCAGGGGATGAGCTAACAGAAGGTAGTATCAATCCTCACGATATTCTTAAAATCAAAGGCGTTCGTAGTGTTCAAGACTATATGATCAAAGAAGTTCAAAATGTTTATAGGTTACAGGGTGTTGAGATTAACGATAAACATATTGAAGTAATTGTTCGTCAAATGCTTAAGAAAATAAGAATAGAAGATGCTGGAGATGCTGATTTCTTACCAGGAACATTAGTAGATAGACTTGAGTTTGAAGCTGCAAATGAAAAGTTAAGAAATGATGGCTTAGAAGAAGCAGTAGGAAATCAAGTATTACTTGGTATTACAAAAGCTTCATTAGCAACAAACTCCTTCTTATCAGCTGCATCATTCCAAGAGACAACTAAAGTCTTAACAGAAGCTGCGATAAAAGGAAAAATAGATCCACTAATTGGATTAAAAGAAAACGTAATCATTGGTAAATTAATTCCAGCAGGTACGGGAATGCCAAGATACCGTGATGTTGAAGTATATAAAACTAACTATGATTACGATAATGATAATGAAGAGCTAGACTTAGATCTAGAGTAAAAAGTGAAGCCTTAGGGCTTCATTTTTTTACTTGCTATACCATAACAAAAAAAGAAAACTCAAAAAAACCTTGACAATTGTATTTATATTTGATAAAATTCATCAGTGTGCATTCTTGAAAATAGTTTATGAACCTAAAGAGGTGAGGGATTAAATGCACAGATTAAAACAGGAACCTAAAGTAATAGGGACCAAACAAACCATTAGAGCACTTGATAAAGGGATTGCAGAAACATTATTTGTTGCAAAAAACGCACAAAAGCAAGTAACTTTAAGAGCTCTAGAACTTGCTGAACGTCAAGGAATTGATGTAGTATTTGTTGATACTATGGAAGAACTTGCCAAAGCATGTGAAGTTGAAGTTGAAACGGCAACCGCAGCACTTATAAAAAATTAGGAGGTGAAATAATGCCAACTTTTAACCAATTGGTAAGAAAAGGAAGAAAAACTGTTGAGAAAAAATCAACTGCTCCAGCACTACAAAAAGGATTTAATTCATTAAGAAAAAAATCTACTAATATCTCTGCACCACAAAAGAGAGGTGTTTGTACAGCAGTTAAAACAGCTACTCCTAAAAAACCAAACTCAGCGCTTCGTAAGATTGCCAGAGTTCGTCTTACTAACGGTATCGAGGTAACTGGATACATTCCTGGAGAAGGTCACAACTTACAAGAGCATAGTGTTGTTCTTATAAGAGGTGGTAGGGTAAAAGACTTACCAGGTACAAGATATCATATCGTTAGGGGTACTCTAGATACAGCTGGAGTAGCAAATCGTAAACAATCAAGATCTAAATACGGAGCTAAAAGACCAAAAAAATAAGCGGTAATTAAAAGTGCCAGGTAAAGCATTCTATACCTGTATGGTTGCAGGATTATATATATATAGTAAGCAAAAACCAGGCACGATCACACAGTGTGAGTACCGAAGATTTAATTCTATTAATTGATTAAGGAGGGAAGACCGTGCCACGTAAAGGACATATTCCAAAAAGAGATGTATTACCAGATCCATTATACAACAACAAAGTGGTTACAAAGCTAGTTAATAACATTATGTTAGATGGTAGAAAAGGAATTTCTCAAAAGATAGTTTACGGTGCATTTGCAAAAGTTGCTGAAAAAACAGGCAAAGATGCACTTGAAGTATTCCAAGAGGCTATGAATAACATAATGCCAGTTCTAGAAGTTAAAGCTAGACGTGTTGGTGGTGCTACTTACCAAGTACCTATGGAAGTAAGACCAGACAGAAGACAAGCATTAGCGTTACGTTGGATAACACTTTATTCACGTCAACGTGGAGAAAAAACTATGATTGATCGTCTTGCAGGAGAACTTATGGATGCTGCTAACAATATGGGCGCTTCAGTTAAGAAAAAAGAAGATATGCACAAAATGGCAGAAGCTAATAAAGCATTTGCACATTACAAATGGTAATTTGGAAGTATTGATTTGAAACTTGCTTGCAAGGATTTAAAATAATACTTTTAACGAAACTTATAGAGCTTACATCAGTAGGAGATATAAGTTGAGTCTTTTGTAATAGAAATAATTAATTAAGTTTATACTAATTCTTGAGCACAATAGTAATATTGTGCAAAAAGGATTTTAACTAATGATAAACAACATCGAAACGAAAAATTAATGGTCACATATGTGTACGAAATATTAAGGAGGAATTACCTTGTCAGGAAGACAATTCCCACTAGAGAAGACTAGAAATATTGGTATTATGGCACACATTGACGCAGGAAAAACAACGTTAACTGAACGTATTTTATTCTATACAGGACGTAGCCACAAAATCGGTGAAACTCACGAAGGTGCTGCAACTATGGACTGGATGGAACAAGAGCAAGAAAGAGGTATCACAATTACTTCTGCTGCAACAACTTGTTCTTGGTTAGAGAATAGAATAAACATTATTGATACACCAGGCCATGTTGACTTTACAGTTGAAGTTGAACGTTCTTTACGTGTATTAGATAGTGCAGTTGGTGTTTTCTGTGCCAAAGGTGGAGTTGAGCCACAATCAGAGACAGTATGGCGTCAAGCTGATAAATATAAAGTACCTAGAATGGCATTTGTAAATAAAATGGACATTATGGGTGCAGATTTCTACAATGCTGTAGAAATGATGAAAGATAGATTAGGTGCTAATGCAGTACCAATCCAATTACCAATTGGAAAAGAAGAAGATTTCCTTGGTATTATTGACTTAATCAAAATGAAAGCATATATCTACAAAGATGAATTAGGTCAAGATATTTCTGAAGAAGATATTCCAGCAGATATGCAAGATGAAGCTGATGAGTATCGTTTAGCTATGGTTGAAGCCATTGCAGAAACGGATGAAGATCTAATGATGAAATATTTAGATGGTGAAGAATTAAGTGAAGAAGAATTAAAAGCTGCACTTAGACTAGCTGTTATAAATGTTCAAATCATCCCAGTTATGTGTGGATCTGCATACAAAAATAAAGGGGTTCAAAGATTACTTGATGCTGTTATTGCATATATGCCAGCACCAGTAGATATCCCACCAATCAAAGGTATATTACCAGATTCATTAGAAGAAGCAGATAGACCTTCATCAGATGAAGAGCCTTTCTCTGCATTAGCTTTTAAAATCATGGCTGACCCATTCGTTGGAAAACTTGCTTTCTTTAGAGTTTACTCTGGAACACTTAACTCAGGTTCTTATGTATTAAACTCAACAAAAGATAAAAAAGAGCGTGTAGGTCGTATACTACAAATGCATGCTAACAAAAGAGAAGAAATTGATAAAGTTTACTCAGGAGATATTGCTGCTGCAGTAGGTTTAAAGATTACAACTACAGGTGATACTCTATGTGATGAAAAGGCTCCTATTATATTAGAGTCTATGGATTTCCCAGAGCCAGTTATCTCTGTTGCTATCGAACCAAAAACAAAAGCATCTCAAGAAAAAATGGGTATAGCTTTACAAAAATTAGCTGAAGAAGATCCAACTTTTAAAACATTCACTGATGAAGAAACTGGTCAAACAATTATTTCTGGTATGGGTGAGCTTCACCTTGAAATTATCGTAGACCGTATGCTTCGTGAATTTAAAGTTGAAGCTAATGTAGGTCAACCACAAGTTGCATACAAAGAAACAATTACAAAAGCTGTTGACGTTGATGGAAAATTCATTCGTCAGTCAGGTGGACGTGGACAATACGGACATTGTAAAGTTAAATTTGAGCCAATGGATGTTAACTCAGAAAAAAGTTATGAGTTCGTTAATTCAACTGTTGGTGGAAGTATTCCTAGAGAGTATGTTCCAGCTGTTGATAACGGTATCCAAGAAGCAATGCAAAGTGGTAACATCGCTGGATATCCTGTATTAGGTATTAAAGCGAATGTTTATGACGGTTCATACCATGATGTTGACTCATCTGAAATGGCATTTAAAATAGCTGGATCTATGGCTTTTAAAGAAGCTATGAAAAAAGGTGAAGCAACTTTAGTAGAACCAATTATGAAAGTTGACGTAATCGTTGCTGAAGAATACATGGGAGACGTTATTGGAGACATTAACTCTCGTCGTGGACGTATCGAAGGTATGGAAGCGAGAAATGGTGCACAACTTATCAAAGGTTATGTTCCATTATCTGAAATGTTTGGATACGCAACAGACTTACGTTCAAAAACTCAAGGTAGAGGAAATTACTCAATGCAATTTGATCATTATGAGCCTGTACCAAAGGGTATTCAAGAAAAAATTATTTCTAATAAAGCTAAAAATGACTAATATTAGAAAAAACTTGAAATTATACTGCTTTTAAAATATAATGTATAATGAATAAAGAAAAAATATGGCATATCGCCTATATATATTAAGGAGGAATTATCAATGGCTAAAGCTAAGTTTGAAAGAACTAAACCACACGTTAACATTGGTACAATTGGACACGTTGACCATGGTAAAACTACATTAACAGCTGCGATTACTATTACATTAAATAAGAGATTAGGTACTGGGGAAGTTGTAGCATTCGATAAAATCGATAAAGCTCCAGAAGAAAGAGAGCGTGGAATCACAATTTCTACTTCTCACGTTGAGTATGAAACTGAAAACAGACACTACGCTCACGTAGACTGCCCAGGACATGCTGACTATGTTAAAAATATGATCACTGGTGCTGCTCAAATGGACGGAGCTATCTTAGTAGTTTCTGCAGCAGATGGTCCAATGCCACAAACTCGTGAGCATATCTTACTTTCTCGTCAGGTAGGTGTTCCATACATCGTTGTTTTCTTAAACAAATGTGATATGGTTGATGACGAAGAGTTATTAGAATTAGTAGAAATGGAAGTTAGAGAGTTATTAAGCGAATATGACTTCCCAGGTGATGATACACCAATCGTTAAAGGATCTGCTTTAAAAGCATTAGAAGATCCAAGCAGTGAGTGGGGAGACAAACTTCTTGAATTAATGGCAGAAGTAGACTCTTACATCCCATCTCCAGAAAGAGATATTGACAGACCATTCCTTATGCCTGTTGAGGACGTATTCTCAATCACAGGACGTGGAACAGTTGCAACTGGTAGAGTAGAGCGTGGAACACTTCACGTATCTGACGAAGTTGAAGTTATCGGTATCGTAGAAGAGAAAAGAAAAGTAGTAGTTACTGGAGTAGAAATGTTCCGTAAATTATTAGATTCAGCTCAAGCTGGAGATAACATCGGTGCATTACTTCGTGGGGTTCAAAGAACTGATATTGAAAGAGGTCAAGTATTAGCTAAGCCTGGTTCAATTACACCACATACAAAATTCAAAGCTCAAGTATACGTTCTTAAAAAAGAAGAAGGTGGACGTCATACGCCATTCTTCACAAACTATCGTCCACAATTCTACTTCAGAACAACTGACGTAACTGGTGTTTGTAACTTACCAGACGGAGTAGAAATGTGTATGCCTGGAGATAATATCGAAATGTCAATCGAGCTTATCAATCCAATCGCTATGGAAAAAGGTTTACGTTTCGCTATCCGTGAGGGTGGAAGAACTGTAGGCGCTGGTTCAGTAGCTGATATCGTAGAGTAATCTATAATAAGAATATAATTCGTAAGATTTATATAGAAAAAGCATCCAATTTATTGGATGCTTTTTTCATGTTAATAAGTAATATCTAAATTTCCGGATACTGAATTTGCTTTAATGCTTAAGTTAGAGGGGTTATTTCCAATAACACCTGACATTTGCCTTTTCCCTTGTGTCCTATATACCATAGAAAACTGGTTATTGAATTTACCAGAGACAGTACTAAAGTCAAGGTCAAACTCACTGCTGGCAGGCAATTTAAGATTGGTTTTACCAGAAGTTGTTTTGATCACAATATTATTATTAAAAGTTTCAATAGTGCCATGTAAATTCCCTGATACAGAAGAGAAGTTTAGTTTGCCTGGATTTCCTGAAAGGGTAGCATTCCCTGATGTTGTACTGATTTCTGTAGAATTACTTTTTATATTAGATATTTCAATTCTACCTGATACAGAACGAAAATATATAGAATCACATATTACTGAGGTTTTAAATCTTCCAGAAGTAGTGTAATAATTAATATCAGTTGCTTCTATATTATAAGCAGTAAGATTACCTGAAGTTGATTTGAAACTAAAGTTATTGAAATGGTAATCCATTATACTAACAGAGCCAGATATTGTAGACACATCTAAGTTACCCATATAACTAGTAGGTAAGTAAATATCAAGAACAGTATTGTTACGAGTAACAGTATTGGTAATAGACTTAGGATATTCAAAGGCTATATTTACTGTTGTGTTAGATTCTGACACCTTAAGGGTTGGAATGCTTTTTTCATTGTTTGTGGTTATGGTACCATGATAATGAACTCTTCCAACAGTATCTTCTGTATTAATAAAATTAATTTTAGTACTTACGCTATTAATATTAAGGTCAACTAATTCTTCTAGGGAAAATAAAATCTCCTCTTCTACATCATAAGTGGTTCCACCTAAAACAGCATTAAAAGCATTATTTAAAGTAAAGCCACCTGATAAGAAAAAGAAAGCACTACCAATGGTTAAAGAAAGAATCATAACAATCAATAAAGACACACTTACCTTTTTTAAATTCATTTTAGACATAAAATACCTCCGCACCTATTAATTTTTTATTTTAATAACTTTAATATTCCATCTTAAGTAACCAAGGGCTAAATCATAGAACCACTTAGATAGACTGTATACCCCAATGAGTGAAAGTAAACCCAAGGATGTAGTAAATATAGAATAAAACACAAATCCAGTAGACTGAAAGAAGTCGTTAAAGTTAAATAAGGATGTAAAGAAAGAAACTAAACCCATTCCTGTAATAGAAATAGCTGCTGCAAATAAAGATATTATTAAGATAAGCATTATCATAAAGGGCCATATGCCAATTAACAAATTAAAGAAACCAAGGCCTAATGCTGCCATAATGGCACCTATGATACTAGATAATGATTTTTTTGTTTCTGCTTCTTTGATTAGTGTTTCTACTTTAAACTGCTTTGCCAATTGTTTTGGAGAACCTAATGCCTTTATAATTTCTTCTTCGGATTTTCCTTCTAAAAGGCCTAATCTAAAATGTTCCCTGTAGTCAAATAAGATTTCCTCTTTATCATCGTTATTAATATTGCCTAATGATTCTTCTAGTAAAGATAAATATTCTTTTTGTGTCATTCTTTTTCTCCCCCTTTAATAATTAGATCAACGCCCTTTGAGAAACTAATCCACTCATTCTCTAAACTTACAACAGTTTCTTTTCCTTGTTCTGTTAGTTGATAATACTTTCTAGGCGGTCCCTCATTTGACTCTTGTAAATAGGTTGTTAAGTAACCACCATCTTTTAGTCTTTTTAACAGAGGATAGATGGTCCCTTCAGAAATAACTATATTTTTAGAGATTTCATTTACAAGTTCATAACCATAACAGTCTTTTTTGGATAGAATGGATAGAACGCAAAGCTCAATAACGCCTTTTTTAAATTGGATATTCATTTGTCACCTCCAGTAGGTTTAACAAAAATAAAGTGCATACCATATATTGACAAATATATAATATCACAAGCTACCTTAGAATGCAAGGTACTAAAAATATTTATATGCTATGTATATGCATTGGATGGAAGAATGTTTCTTATTATAAATAGATGAATTATGATATAATAATTAAAAATTAAATATTTTTTATTGGGTACTGGCGATTAGAAAGTATACAATACTTTCTACTCTTTGCTGTGGTTAATCATAAGGTAATCAAAAGAGATGGTTTTTTTAATTAATAAAGCTAATAATCACAAAGGTGAGTTTTGATTACATTATTTATAACTACCGATGCTTAAATAATAGGATAATTTTAGTGTTTTTAAGTAAAAAATTTATGTCAAAAAAAATTAAAAAAAAGATAAAAAAACACTTGAAATTAATAAAACAATGATGTATACTAAGTAATGTTGTGACATTGATAGCAATGAAGTGTGAGGTTGCCGATGTAATCGGGTATAATTCCACAGAGCGAATGTCAAGTTCAATGAAACTGGCGACAAGTCACTGTACAATTTATTCAATGCAAATATAGCAAAGAGTGCTGCGTGGGTGTAAGGACACACACGGAGGGATGTACAGTCACCACTTGTCGTACTGATTAAATAGTGCGAAAAGGAGGCGACTTTTTTTATGGCAAGTCAAAAAATGAGAATCAACTTAAAAGCTTACGATCATCAATTAATCGATCAAAGTGCGATGAAAATTATCGAAACAGCAAAGAAAACTGGAGCTCAAGTTAGTGGACCAATTCCATTACCTACTAGAAAAGAAATAGTGACGATTCTTAGAGCGGTACATAAGTACAAAGACTCTAGAGAGCAGTTTGAGCAAAGAACGCATAAAAGATTAATTGATATTTTAATGCCAACAGCTAAAACAGTTGACGCATTAATGAGACTAGAGCTACCTGCAGGGGTAGACATCAAAGTAGATATGAAGTAAGTCCTTTGAGGTTTATATATATGTATAGGCCATCTAGGATGATTACATGAAAAGTGTAATCCGCTGTAGATTATTAGGAGGTGTAAGGAAATGAAAAAAGCAATTTTAGCTAGAAAAATAGGTATGACACAAATATTTGACGAAGAGGGCATATTAACTGCTGTAACAGTATTAGAAGCAGGTCCTTGCGAAGTTGTTCAAGTAAAAACTGTTGAAAATGATGGATACAGTTCAATTCAAGTTGGATTTGATGACAAGAAAGAAAAACTTATCAACAAACCAATTAAAGGACATTTCGATAAAGCAGGTGTATCTTACAAAAGATTTGTAAAAGAATTTAGATTTGATAATGCTGCTGAATACGAAGTTGGAAATGTTATCAAAGCAGATGTCTTTGCAGCAGGTGATAAAATTGATGCAACAGGTACTTCTAAAGGTAAAGGTTTCCAAGGTGCAATAAAAAGACACGGATTATCAAGAGGTCCAATGTCTCACGGTTCTAAATATCACCGTCATGCAGGATCAATGGGATCTTCATCATTCCCAAGTAAAGTATTTAAAGGTAAAAAATTACCAGGTCATATGGGAGCTCAAAAAGTTACTGTTCAAAACTTAGAAATAGTAAGAATTGATGCTGAAAAGAACTTAATCCTTGTAAAAGGTGCGGTTCCAGGACCTAAAAAATCAATCGTAACACTTAAAGAAAGTGTTAAAGCATAATTAACGCTTGAAGGAAGGAGGAATTACAGATGGCTACAGTATCTGTGTACAATATGCAAGGAACACAAGTTGGAGAGTTAGAACTTAATGATTCTATATTTGGTGTAGAGGTTAATGAACACCTTATGCATCAATCAGTAATTCAACAACTTGCAAACAAACGTCAAGGGACACAAAGTGCAAAAACACGTGCTGAAGTACGTGGTGGTGGAAGAAAACCATGGAGACAAAAAGGAACAGGACGTGCTAGACAAGGATCAATCCGCTCTCCTCAATGGACAGGTGGTGGTGTTGTATTTGCACCAAAACCAAGAGATTATTCATTCAAATTAAACAAAAAAGAAAAAAGAGCTGCTTTATTATCAGCGTTAACTACAAGAGTTTTAGCTAATAAAATCGTTGTTCTTGATGAATTAAAATTTGATGAAATCAAAACTAAAAATATGAAAGCTGTATTAGACAACTTAAAAGTTAATAAAGCACTAGTTGTTTTACCAGACAATAACCAAAACGTTGTTTTATCAGCAAGAAACATACCAAATGTAAAAACTGCATTTACAAACTCTATAAACGTATATGATATTTTAAAATATGATACATTTATAGTGACTAAAAATGCTGTTGCTACAATCGAGGAGGTGTACGCATAATGGCAGATTTAAAATACTATGATATCATCCTCAAGCCTGTTGTTACAGAAAAAAGTATGGAAGCTATGGGAGAAAGAAAATATACATTTTTAGTTCATCCACAAGCTAACAAAATCCAAATCAGAGAAGCTGTAGAAAAAATGTTTGAAGGAACTAAAGTTAAAAAAGTTAATACTTTAAACAACGATGGAAAAGCTAAAAGAAGAGGAATGACAGTAGGTAAAACAGCAAAAACAAAAAAGGCTATTGTGCAATTAACTGAAAACAGTAAAGACATAGAATTTTTTGAAGGAATGTAATTCATTTTAAATAGAACACGCTCGGATGCGTTGAGTTATAATTATTGAAAGGAGTGAAAAAAATGGGAATAAAATCATTTAACCCATATACCCCTTCTAGAAGACATATGACTAGTTCATCTTTTGAAGAAATTACTAAAAAGACTCCAGAGAAGTCTCTTACAGTAACTATCAAAAAAAATGCTGGTCGTAACAACCAAGGGAAAATCACAGTAAGACATCGTGGTGGCGGTACAAGAAGAAAGTACAGAATCATCGATTTTAAAAGAAATAAAGATAGTATTCCAGCTGTAGTAGTTGGTATTGAATACGATCCAAATAGAACAGCAAACATAGCATTAATTCAATACGCTGATGGAGAGAAAGCATATATTTTAGCACCAATTGGATTAAAAGTTGGCGCTAAATTAATGAATGGTCCACAAGCTGAGATTCGTGTTGGAAACTGTTTACCACTTGAAAATATTCCAGTAGGTACTAGTGTTCACAATATCGAAATGTTACCTGGTAAAGGTGGTCAATTAGTTCGTTCTGCAGGTAATGTAGCTCAATTAATGGCTAAAGAAGGTAGATATGTAACATTAAGATTACCATCAGGAGAAATGAGACTTATCCTTTCTAAATGTCGTGCGACGATTGGTCAAGTAGGAAATGCTGATCACGAGTTAATCACAATTGGTAAGGCAGGACGTAAACGTCATATGGGTATTCGCCCTACAGTTCGTGGTTCTGTTATGAACCCTAATGACCATCCACATGGTGGTGGTGAAGGTAAATCTCCAATCGGTCGTCCAAGTCCAATGACACCTTGGGGTAAACCAGCGATGGGTCTTAAAACTAGAAAGAAAAATAAGCCTTCTAACAAATATATCGTTAGAAAAAGAGGCAGTAAATAATAAGAATATAACATTCTATAGGATATTAAGGAGGTTAGTATGTTATGGCTCGTTCACTAAAAAAAGGACCATTTGCTGATGAATCATTACTTAAAAAAGTAAATGCTTTAAATGAAAGTGGTCAAAAACAAGTGATTAAAACATGGTCACGTCGTTCAACTATATTCCCAGAATTAGTAGGACATACAATTGCTGTTCATGACGGCAGAAAACACGTGCCAGTATATGTAACTGAAGATATGGTCGGACATAAATTAGGAGAATTCGTTTTAACAAGAACTTATAAAGGTCATGGAAAAGACGAGAAAAAATCTAGAGTTCGTTAATCAGTTAAAAAAGTTACCAATTGAAAGGAGGTCTAACCATGGCAAAAGGTCATAGATCACAGATAAAAAGAGCTAGAAATGAGAATAAGGATACTAGACCAAAAGCAAAGTTGTCTTTTGCTAGGGTTTCAACAACAAAAGCGGCGTTTGTTCTTGACGCGATTAGAGGTAAAGACGTAACTAGTGCTCTTGGTATTTTAGCTTATACTCCAAGAACAGGTGCTAAATTAATAGAAAAACTATTAAAATCAGCAGTTGCAAATGCAGAAAATAATAATGGGATGAACCCAGAAAACTTATATATAGATGAATGTTATGCGGATAAAGGTCCAACTATGAAAAGAATCAGACCTAGAGCTCAAGGAAGAGCTTATAGAATTGAAAAGAAATCTAGCCATATAACAATTATTCTTAATGAGAGATAAGGAGGTAAAGAATGGGACAAAAAGTTAATCCTCATGGCTTAAGAGTCGGTGTTATTAAAGATTGGGATTCAAAATGGTACGCGGAGAAAGATTTCGCGGATTTACTAGTAGAAGATTATAAATTAAGAGAATATATTAAGAAAACTTTATATACATCTGGAATTTCAAAAATTGAAATTGAAAGAGCTTCAGAAAGAGTAAAAATTTCTGTTCATACAGCTAAACCAGGTATTGTTATCGGTAGAGGTGGAAGTGCTATTGAAGAATTAAAAAATACACTTAAAACTATGACTGATAAAACAGTAATTCTTAACGTTGTAGAAATTAAAACTCCTGACAAAGATGCTCAATTAGTAGCTGAAAATGTTGCGCTTCAACTTGAGAATCGTGTATCTTTCCGTAGAGCGATGAAACAATCAATGGGAAGAACTATGAAAACTGGAGCAAAAGGAATCAAAGTTTCTGTATCAGGTCGTTTAGGTGGGGCTGAAATGGCACGTACTGAACACTATAGTGAAGGAACTATTCCTCTTCAAACACTTCGTGCAGATATCGATTACGGTTTTGCAGAAGCTGATACAACATACGGTAAACTTGGTGTTAAAGTATGGATATATCATGGTGAAGTTCTTCCAGGTCAGGCTAAAAAGGAAGGGAGAGATAACTAATGTTAATGCCAAAAAGAGTTAAACGTCGTAAACAATTCCGTGGCAATATGCGTGGTAAAGCTCTTCGTGGTAATCAAATTACTTACGGGGAATTTGGTATTGTAGCTACGGAACCATGTTGGATTACGTCTAATCAAATAGAAGCTGCCCGTATTGCAATGACTCGTTATATCAAACGTGGTGGTAAAGTTTGGATTAAAATATTCCCAGACAAACCGGTTACAGCTAAACCAGCTGAAACTCGTATGGGATCTGGAAAAGGTTCTCCTGAGTACTGGGTAGCAGTAGTAAAACCAGGCCGTGTTATGTTTGAATTATCTGGGGTACCTGAAGAAACTGCAAGAGAGGCACTTCGTCTTGCAACTCATAAGTTACCATTAAAGTGTAAAATTGTTTCTCGTGCAGAATTAGAAGGCGGTGATATCAGTGAAAAAAACTAAGTTTGTAGAAGAAGTTAACGGAAAATCAACAACTGAACTTAGAAAAGATTTAGTAGCTGCTAAGAAAGAATTGTTTAATTTAAGATTTCAGAACGCAACTAATCAACTTGATAATACAAGTAGAATAAAAGAAGTTAGAACGAATATCGCAAGAATTCAAACAATTATCACTGAGAAAGCAAAGGCTGCAGAGTAAAATCCGGAAGGGAGGAATAAACATGTCAGATAGAAACCTTAGGAAAATGCGTACAGGTAAAGTTGTTAGTGATAAAATGGATAAAACTGTTGTAGTAGCAGTAGAACGTAGTGTAAAACATCCATTATACAAAAAAGTAGTAAAAAGAACATACAAATTAAAAGCACACGACGAAAATAATGAATGTCGTATCGGAGATAGAGTAAGAGTAATGGAAACAAGACCATTATCAAAACAAAAAAGATGGAGACTTGTAGAAATTATGGAGAGAGCAAAATAATTTCTTTGCTGAAAGGAGGTTTAATCTATGGTTCAACAAGAATCGAGACTTAGAGTTGCTGATAACACTGGTGCTAAAGAAATTCTTTGTATTAGAGTGTTAGGTGGATCAACTAGAAGATATGCTAACGTTGGTGATGTAATCGTTGCTTCTGTTAAAGATGCAACACCAGGTGGTGTTGTAAAAAAAGGTGACGTTGTTAAAGCTGTAGTTGTAAGAACAAGAAAAGGTGTACGTCGTAAAGATGGATCATACATTAAGTTCGATGAGAACGCAGCAGTTATTATAAAAGATGATAAAAACCCAAGAGGAACACGTATTTTTGGTCCTGTTGCTAGAGAATTAAGAGAAAAATCATATATGAAAATATTATCATTAGCTCCAGAAGTATTATAAGGAGGTGTAACTTGTGGCAAAAATGAAAATCAAATCAGGTGATACAGTTCGTATTATTGCTGGTAAAGATAAAGGTAAAGAAGGCAAAATTATTAAAGTAGATAAAAAGAGCGAACGTGTTTTCGTTGAAGGCGCAAACATGATCACTAAGCACGCTAAACCAAGTGCGGCAAATCAACAAGGTGGAATCATTCAACAAGAAGGTGCAATCCACGCGTCTAACGTAATGTATGTTCATAAAAACAAACCTGTTAGACTTGGAGTAAAAGAAGTTGAAGGAAAAAATGGCCAAGTG
This sequence comes from Natranaerovirga pectinivora, assembly GCF_004342165.1. NCBI lineage: Bacteria > Bacillati > Bacillota > Clostridia > Lachnospirales > Natranaerovirgaceae > Natranaerovirga > Natranaerovirga pectinivora. Next base: position 153,685 of record NZ_SMAL01000007.1, read on the forward strand.
AAAAGAGTAAGATTTGCTAAGTCTACTGGAGAAGTTATAGATTAAAACAGGAGAGGAGGTCATTTAATTGAGTAGAATTAAAGAAATATATAATACTGAAATTATTGACGCTATGGTTAAAAAATTCGGTTACAATAATAAATTAGCTGTACCTAAAATTGAAAAAATCGTTATCAATATGGGTGTTGGTGAAGCAAAAGATAATGCAAAAGCATTAGAAGGCGCTTTAAAAGATTTAGAAACTATCTCTGGACAAAAACCTGTAACGACTAAAGCTAAAAAATCAGTTGCAGCATTCAAGTTAAGAGAAGGAATGCCAATTGGTGCTAAAGTAACACTAAGAGGACAAAAAATGTATGACTTTATTGATCGTTTAATAAATTTATCATTACCTCGTGTACGTGACTTTAGAGGTGTTAACCCAAATGCATTTGATGGTAGAGGAAACTATGCATTAGGTATCAAAGAACAATTAATTTTCCCTGAAATAGAGTATGATAAAATCGATAAAATCAGAGGAATGGATATTATATTTGTTACTACAGCACAATCAGACGAAGAAGCACGTGAACTGTTAACATTATTTGGTATGCCATTCACAAAATAGTTAGGAGGGATTCCATGGCAAAAAAGGCGATGAAAATCAAACAACAACGTGAACCTAAGTTTTCAACACAAGCTTATAGCCGTTGTAGAATCTGTGGTCGTCCACATGCATATTTAAGAAAATATGGTATTTGCAGAATCTGTTTCCGCGAATTAGCCTATAAAGGACAAATTCCAGGAGTTAAAAAAGCAAGCTGGTAATAGTGATATAAAGGAAGGAGGCAATATCAATGACAATGAGCGATCCAATTGCAGATATGCTTACAAGAATTCGTAATGCTAATATAGCAAAACACGATACAGTAGACGTACCTGCATCAAAAATAAAAGTAGCTATTGCAGATATTCTTCAAAAGGAAGGTTACGTAAAAAATTACGAACTAATTGAAGATGCACATGTAAAAACAATACGTATTAAATTAAAATACGGTAGAGATAAAAGTGAAAAAGTTATTACAGGAATCAAAAGAATTTCAAAACCTGGTTTAAGAGTTTATGCAGGTAAAGATGAATTACCAAGAGTTTTAGGTGGACTTGGAACTGCAATAATTTCAACTAACAAAGGTGTTATTAGCGATAAAGAAGCTAGACAACAAAACGTTGGTGGAGAAGTTATAGCATTCATTTGGTAATTAATACAACTGTTAATTATAAGGAGGTGTATTTATGTCACGTATTGGTAAAATGCCAGTAGAAATACCTGCAGGAGTAGAAGTGAAAATTGCAGAAGATAACAAAGTGACAGTTAAAGGTTCTAAAGGAACCTTAGAAAAACAGTTACCAGTAGAAATGAGCGTTAAAGTTGAAGACAATCAAATAGTGGTAACAAGACCTAATGATTTAAAAAGAATGAAGTCTTTACACGGATTAACAAGAACTTTAGTAGCAAACATGGTTGAAGGTGTATCAAACGGATACCAAAAAATTCTTGAAATCAATGGTGTTGGATATAGAGCGGCAAAACAAGGCAATAAATTAGTATTATCTTTAGGATACTCTCATCCAGTTGAGATGGAAGACCCAGAAGGTATTGAAACTGTTTTAGAAGGACAAAACAAAATCTTTGTTAAAGGAATTGACAAAGAAAGAGTTGGTCAATTTGCAGCAGAAATTCGTTTTAAGAGACCACCAGAGCCTTACAAAGGTAAAGGGATTAAGTACTCTGACGAAGTAATCAGACGTAAAGAAGGAAAAACAGGTAAGAAATAGTAAAGGGGTGAAAACCACATGATCAATAAGCCATCAAGAGTATTGAATCGTCAAAAAAAGCATAGAAAATTACGTCATAATATCGTTGGAACAGCTACTAAGCCACGTTTAGCGGTATACAGAAGTAATGATAATATATATGCTCAAGTTATTGATGACATCGCAGGACATACATTAGTGGCTGCTTCAACAGTTGAAAAAGAAATCAAAGGTAAACTTGATAAAACAAACAATGTAGAAGCTGCAAATGTTGTTGGAGAAATCGTAGCTAAAAGAGCGTTAGATAAAGGCATTACAAAAGTAGTATTTGATAGAGGCGGATTTATTTATCACGGAAAGATCAAAGCATTAGCAGATGCAGCAAGAGAAGCTGGTCTAGAATTTTAAGCAAGGAGGGAAAATAATGAACCGTACAAAAATTGATGCTAGCAAATTAGAGCTAAAGGAAAGAGTAGTATCAATCAAACGTGTAACTAAAGTAGTTAAAGGTGGACGTAATTTCCGTTTTGCTGCTTTAGTAGTTGTTGGAGACGAGAACGGTCACGTTGGTGCAGGACTTGGTAAAGCAACAGAAATTCCTGATGCAATACGTAAAGGTATTGAAGATGCTAAGAAAAAACTTATCAAGGTAACTTTAGATGATAATGGAAGTATTACTCATGATTATCAAGGAGACTTTGGTAGTGCATCTGTATTATTAAAAAGAGCTCCTGAAGGTACTGGAGTTATTGCTGGTGGACCAGCACGTGCCGTGCTTGAGTTAGCAGGTATAAAAAACATTCGTACTAAATCTTTAGGGTCAAATAACAAGCAAAACGTTGTTATTGCAACAATTGCAGGTTTAAGACAATTAAAAACTCCAGAAGAAGTAGCTAAACTTAGAGGTAAATCCGTAGAAGAGCTATTAGGGTAGGGAGGTCGTAATATGGCTAGTAAATTAAAAATTACTTTAGTTAAGTCTACAATAGGTGCAATTCCTAAACACAGAGCTACAGCTGAAGCTTTAGGACTTACTAAATTAAATAAAACAGTAGAACAACAAGATAATGCTGCAATAAGAGGTATGGTTCAAAAAATCAACCACTTAGTAAAAGTAGAAGAAATTTAATAAAAATCTCGTAGCAAGGAGGTGTTAACATGAATTTGACAGAATTAAAACCAGCTGAAGGTTCTAGAGAAAGTAACTTCAGAAGAGGTCGTGGACACGGATCCGGTAATGGTAAAACGGCAGGTAAAGGTCATAAAGGTCAAAATGCTCGTTCAGGTGGTGGTGTAAGACCAGGATTTGAAGGGGGCCAAATGCCTTTATATAGAAGAATACCTAAACGAGGATTCAACAACAGAAACACAAGAGAAATTATCGGTATCAATGTAGAGGTACTAAACGTATTCGATAATGACGCTGTTGTTACAGTTGATCTTCTTAAAGAACAAGGTATTATCAATAACCCTAAAGATGGTGTTAAAATCCTTGGAAACGGTGAGTTAACAAAAAAATTGACAGTTAAAGTAAACGCATTCAGTAATACTGCTAAAGAAAAAATAGAAGCCGCTGGCGGGAAGGCTGAGGTGATTTAATATGTTTAAAACACTTCGAAATGCATATAAAATACCTGATTTAAGAAAAAGATTAATGTATACTTTAATGATGTTAGTAGTAATACGCCTAGGTGCTGTAATTCCAGTACCAGGCGTAGACGCTAGCATTATAAAAAATTGGTTTGACACACAAAATGAAATGTTTAGTTTATTTGATGCAATGACAGGTGGTGCTTTTGCAGATATGTCATTATTTGCAATGGGGATCATACCTTACATTACTGCTTCAATCATAATGAATTTACTTACAATAGCTATTCCTAAGTTAGAAGAGATTCAAAAAGAAGATGAAGATGGAAGACAAAAAATCAATAAGTATACTAGATATTTAACTGTAGCATTAGCATTAATCCAATCAACAGCTACAGCAATCGGTTTTGGTCGTGGTGGATTAATTAGACCATATAATACATTTAACGTATTAGTATTCATACTAGCGACAACAGCAGGTACTGCATTACTTATGTGGATTGGTGAGAGAATTACTGAAAAAGGAATTGGTAATGGTATTTCACTAATTATTTTAATAAACATATTATCACGTTTACCTATAGATATTAGAATAGTTTATAATCAAATTATTTTAGGAAATGAACTTATTGTTAATATACTTCTAATAACATTAGTTTTAGCTGTTTTTATTGCTATGGTAGCTTTCGTTGTTGCATTACAAGTTGGAGAAAGAAGAATACCAGTTCAATATGCTAAAAAAATGCAAGGAAGAAAAGCTGTAGGGGGACAATCAACACATATACCATTAAAAGTTAACACGGCAGGTGTTATTCCTGTAATCTTTGCTTCATCACTTCTTCAGTTCCCAGCTGTAATCAGACGGTTTTTTCCAGGGGAGCCTGCAGGTTTTTGGGCAAGATTTTTTGACTTTATAAATTATACAAACTGGACAGGTGCAATTCTATATGCTGTACTTATTATATTCTTTGCTTACTTCTATACTTCAATAACATTTAATCCTATTGAAGTTGCAAACAATATGAAGAAAAACGGTGGGTTTGTACCAGGTATTAGACCAGGAAAACCAACAATTGATTATTTAAATAAAATAGTTAATAATATAGTATTAGTAGGAGCTCTTGGGTTAACTATAATAGCGATTATACCAATTATTGTACAAGGTGCATATGCCTTACAAATTTCATTTTTAGGTACGTCATTAATTATCGTAGTTGGTGTTGCTCTTGAAACGGTTAAACAAATAGAAGCTCAGATGCTAATGCGTCACTATAAAGGGTTCTTAAAATCTTAAAAAACATAGTCGAGGATCGAAAATTTTATTTTCGGTACTCGACATCATACCATGTTTATGTTTTTTATATTCTATTTGAATTACATGCATAAATGTGGCAATAATGGTAATAGATTATTATAATGCCCTTAATAGCGTGGAGGTAGAAAATGAGAATTATTATGTTAGGAGCACCTGGCGCTGGTAAAGGTACTCAAGCTAAAAAAATAGCTGATAAATATCAATTGCCACATATTTCAACTGGTGATATATTTAGGGCTAATATTAAAAATGAAACAGAAATTGGGTTAAAAGCAAAAGAATATATGGATAAAGGACTTCTTGTTCCAGATCAAGTTGTTGTTGATCTTGTAGCAGATAGATTATTAAATGATGATTGTAAAAAAGGTTATATTTTAGATGGATTCCCAAGAACAACGCCTCAAGCCATTGCTCTTGATGAAGCTGTTGAAAGTATAGATTATGCAATCAACATAGAAGTTCCTGATTCTGAAATACTCAATAGAATGTCAGGAAGAAGAGTATGTTTATCCTGTGGAGCAACTTATCACATTGAAAGTAATCCAACTAAGGAAGAAGGTACTTGTGACGTTTGTGGTAGTGAAGTCGTTCAAAGAGACGACGATCAAGAAGAGACAGTTATAAAAAGATTAAGTGTTTATCATGAACAAACACAACCTTTAATTGACTACTATTCTGAAAAAGGAATTGTAGTGAATGTTGATGGAACTAAGATAATGGATGATGTAACTGAGGATATTATTAAAATTTTAGGAGCGTAATAATATGCCTATTTCTATAAAATCAAAAAATGAAATCGAACTAATGAGAGAAGCTGGCTTAATTGTTGCTAAGACTCATGAGTTACTAAAAAAAACTAGTGAACCAGGTATTTCTACTTGGGAATTAGATAAAATAGCTGAAGACTTTATAAAAAGTCATAATGCAACCCCGTCTTTTAAAGGATATATGGGTTATCCAGCATCAATATGTGCATCTATCAATAATGAGGTAGTACATGGGATACCTAGCAAGAATAGAATCTTAAAAGATGGAGATATAATATCTATTGATATTGGGGCTTTTTATAATGGATATCACGGTGATGCTGCAAGAACTTTAGCTATTGGAAACATTAGTGATGAAGCAAGTAAACTCATTAAAGTAACAGAAGAAAGTTTTTATAAAGGCATAGAATTAGCTAAAGAAGGATGTCACCTCTTTGAAATATCTGCAGCCATCCAAACATATGTTGAAGCTTATGGATATTCTGTTGTTCGAGATTTGGTAGGTCATGGTATTGGTCGTAAACTACATGAAGAACCTCAAATACCTAACTTTAAGCAAAAGGGTAGAGGCCCTAAGCTAGAAGCTGGCATGGTTTTAGCAATAGAACCAATGATCAATATGGGTCGTTATGAGGTGCGTTGGCTTGACGATGATTGGACAGTTGTAACAATGGATGGTTCTTTATCAGCTCACTACGAAAATACAGTGCTTATTACAGAAGAAGGCTATGAACTTCTTACAGTACTATAGCAGGGGTGAGAATATGGAAAACTTTCAAATTGGTCAAATTATAAAATCAAAAGCAGGTAGAGACAAAGATAGGTTATTCGTTATTATTGATATAAAAGGTGAGTATGTCTATTTGGTTGATGGTAATTTAAGAAAGTTAGAAAAACCAAAGATGAAGAAAATTAAGCATATTCAACCGACAAATAACATTGTAGAATCCATACAAGAAAAAATTATCAATGACCAAAAGATTTTAAATGCAGAAATAAGAAAAACCATACAGCTTTTTCAAACAGAAAATTAGTAAGGAGGTTGTTCGTTTGTCAAAGAAAGACGTCATAGAAGTAGAAGGAACTGTACTAGAGAAATTACCTAATGCAATGTTCCAAGTAGAATTAGAAAATGGTCATAAAGTTTTAGCACATATAAGTGGAAAGTTAAGAATGAATTTTATTAGAATCCTCCCTGGGGATAAAGTAACTATTGAAATGTCACCTTATGATTTAACTAAAGGAAGAATTATTTGGAGAGATAAGTAATAAAATAGTTGAAAAATAGCTAATAAAATGATAGAATACTCAAGGCACTTGTGTTAAACGGACTTTCATTGAAAGGAGAGATTATAGTGAAGGTTAGAGCATCCGTTAAACCGATCTGTGAAAAATGTAAAATCATCAAGAGAAAAGGTAGAATTAGGGTTATATGTGAAAACCCAAAACACAAACAAAAACAAGGTTAATTTTGATACAAATTTTCTAGTGTAAAAACGTAAAAATAAGTAAAAAAAACCTTGCAAATTATATGGTATTACTATATAATTAATATTTGTGTAAATATAATAAAAGCGGCTGCAGCGAAACACTTGGTATAGTTGTACTAGGTGGGGATAATGCTGATAGAAGATAAATGATTCATATTACAATTAAGTATCTAGAATATTCATTCAATGGAGGTGTAAAGTAAACATGGCTCGTATTGCTGGTGTTGATTTACCAAGAGAAAAACGTGTAGAAATCGGCCTTACCTACATTTATGGTATCGGAAGAGTAAGCTCTGTTCGTATTTTAAATGAAGCAGGTATCGATGTTAATACTCGTGTTAGAGATTTAACTGATGAAGAAGTAGCAAAAATCCGTGAAATCATTGATAAATCGCAAATGGTTGAAGGGGATTTAAGAAGAGAAATAGCCCTTAACATCAAAAGATTACAAGAAATCGGATGTTATCGTGGAATTCGTCATAGAAGAGGACTTCCAGTTCGTGGTCAAAAAACTAAGACTAATGCAAGAACTAGAAAAGGTCCAAGAAGAACAGTAGCTAATAAGAAAAAATAACCCATAAGGGAGGTTTGATGAATGGCAAAGAAAGTGTCCAAAAGAGCGACTAAAAAACGCGTAAAGAAAAATATAGACCGTGGACAAGCGCATATCCAATCCACGTTTAATAATACAATCGTTACTTTGACGGATACACAAGGTAACGCACTTTCATGGGCAAGTGCTGGTGGCTTAGGGTTTAGAGGCTCAAGAAAATCTACTCCTTATGCAGCGCAAATTGCAGCGGATACAGCAGCAAAAGCAGCAATGGTTCATGGTTTAAAAACAGTTGAAGTAATGGTAAAAGGTCCAGGATCTGGAAGAGAAGCTGCTATTCGTGCTTTACAAGCAGCTGGTTTAGAAGTAACAAGTATTAAGGATGTGACACCAGTACCACACAACGGATGTCGCCCACCAAAACGTAGAAGAGTTTAATGGTATAGGAGGTGTAATTAAAGATGGCTAGATATATAGGTGCAGTTTGTAGACTTTGTCGTAGAGAAGGTGGAAAACTATTCTTAAAAGGCGATAGATGTTTTACAGCTAAATGTGCAGTAGATCGTAGACCATATGCTCCAGGTCAACACGGTAAAAGCCGTAAAAAATTATCTGAGTATGGTTTACAATTACGTGAAAAACAAAAAGCAAAAAGAATTTATGGTGTATTAGAAACGCCTTTTAGAAATCTTTATGCAGAAGCAGATAGAAGAAAAGGTACAGCAGGGGATAACTTATTAATATTACTAGAAACTAGATTAGATAATATTGTATACCGTGGTGGATTAGGACGTTCAAGAACTGAAGCAAGACAAGTGGTTCGTCATAACCATATATTAGTAAATGGTAAAAGAGTTAATATTCCATCTTACCAATGTAAACCTGGTGATGTTATAGAAATTAGAGAAAAAACAAGAGGTATACAAAGATTTAAAGATATTATTGAAACAACTGGGTCTAGAATTACTCCAGAATGGTTAGAATCTGATAGAGAAAGTTTAACAATCAAAGTATCAGATGTACCAACAAGAGACCAAATTGATACAGTAGTAGAAGAAAGACTAATCGTAGAGTTATATTCTAAATAATCTATAAGAGTTAATAATTATTTGATTAGTAGAAAATGACTACCCTCAGAAAAAAGTAAACCAATTAAAGGAGGGTTCTTTAAGTGTTTGATTTTGAGAAACCAAAAATTGAAATTGCAGAGATATCTGAGGATAATAGATATGGAAAATTTATTATCGAACCTTTAGAAAGAGGATATGGTACTACACTTGGTAATTCATTAAGAAGAATTATGCTTTCTTCATTACCAGGGGCAGCTGTTAGCAGCGTAAAGATTGAAGGTGTACTTCATGAATTTAGTACGATTCCAAATGTTAAAGAAGATGTTGTAGAAGTCATAATGAATATTAAAAATATTGCTATTAGAAACAATAGCAGTAGTTCCGAGCCTAAAGTTGCGTACATTGAATTTGAAGGTGAAGGCGTTGTTACAGCAGGTGACATACAAGTAGATGCGGACATTGAAATTATGAATCCTGAACTAGTAATTGCTACTTTAAATGGTGGCGCAGATAGTAAACTCTTTATGGAGCTTGCTATTAACAAAGGAAGAGGATACGTTGGTTCAGATAAAAACAAACATAGTGATCAGTCTATTGGAGAAATAGCTATAGATTCTATTTTTACCCCAGTAGAGCGTGTTAATCTAATTGTAGAAAACACACGTGTAGGTCAAATAACTGATTATGATAAGTTGTCTTTAGAAGTATGGACAAATGGAACTCTAGGTCCTGACGAAGCTGTAAGTCTTGCTGCAAAAGTTCTTAATGAGCATCTTAACTTGTTTATAGATCTTTCAGAGAATGCTAAAAATGCAGAGATTATGGTAGAAAAGGAAGATAATGAAAAGGAAAAAGTACTTGAAATGAGTATTGATGAATTAGAATTATCTGTTCGTTCATATAACTGTTTAAAAAGAGCAGGTATTAATACTGTTGAAGAACTTATCAATAGAACACCAGAGGACATGATGAAAGTTAGAAATCTGGGACGTAAATCTTTAGAAGAAGTATTGGCTAAGTTAAAAGAGTTAAGCCTTGTTCTAAAACCAAGTGATGAATAAATATCAGGAATTATATAATATTAGGGGAAGCTCGCAGTAATATATTTGCGACCTTTCAAAAAGCAAAGGAGGTCTAGAGTAATGGCAGGCTATAGAAAACTTGGAAGAACTTCTGATCAAAGAAAAGCTTTACTTAGAAATCAGGTTACAAATTTAATTTACCACGGTAAAATTAAAACAACTGATACTAAAGCTAAAGAAGTTCGCAAGATCGCTGAAAAATTAATTGCAATGGCAGTTAGAGAAAAAGATAATTACACTGAATTGACTGTAACAGCTAAGGTACCACGTAAAACAGCTGACGGTCAAAGAGTTAAAGAAGAAGTGAATGGCAAAAAAGTTACTGTTTTTGATGAAGTTGAAAAATCAATCAAAAAAGATAACGCAACGCGTTTACATGCAAGAAGACAAATGTTAAAGGTATTATATCCAGTTAAGGAAGTACCAGCTGAAAACGCAAAAAGAAAAGCTAATACTAAAGAAATTAATTTAGTTGATAAATTATTTGATGAGATTGCACCAAAGTATGTAGATCGTAATGGTGGATATACAAGAATTATTAAGATTGGTCCACGTAAAGGTGATGCAGCTGAGGAAGTAATTTTAGAATTAGTGTAATAGTATATATGGGGATTAAGCGAATAGCTTAGTCCCTTTTTAAATATTTATTCTTTTTGGTGTTGTCAATGGGGACGAATATCAAGTGTTATATATATAAGATTAATCGACTCTTATCCATCCTTGGATAAGAGGGTCGAGCTACGCCATCTTTGGCTCCGCGGTCAAATCTTATATATATAACACTTGATATTCTGCGAGTGGATATTTAGATATGTTTAAAAATTATTATCAGTTGGGACGAATCTGGACTGCTATATATATAAGATTAATGGACCCTTATCCATCCTTCAAGAAAGTGATTGTATCACTTTCAAGTGAAACATAAAAATTCAATTCCTTGCAAGCAAAATGAATTTTTATATTTCAGGGTAATAGGGTCCAGCTACGCCATCCTTGACTCCGCGGTTAAATCTTATATATATAACACTCCATATTCTGCCTGTGGTTTTTTTACGCGTTGTGATGTCTTAGAACGTGGAAAATATTTAAAATTATAAAACAGATTTTTATGATGCTTTCTACAATTTTTGTGGTTTAAGGTGTTGTAATAAATTTTTCTAAAGTTTATAATCTTATAAAAGGATTCTTATTAGATTTGAGGATGATTGTATGGATAAGTTTGTTAATGGACAGGGTTTGGTTTTTGAGTATCATAGTCATAATGATGAAGAGGAAACTGGGGCGTTTTTTAGGGCCCTTGATGGGGTTTCTATTGAGATTAATAGAGGTGAGTTTATTGCTGTTCTGGGACATAATGGCTCTGGGAAGTCTACTCTTGCTAAGCTGATTAATGCTTTGTTAAAGCCTACTGAGGGGACGCTTTGGATTAAGGGGTTGGATAGTAAAGAGGATGCTCATATTTGGGATATTAGACAGAGTGCTGGTATGGTTTTTCAGAATCCAGATAATCAAATTATTGGGACCATTGTTGAGGAAGATGTTGCTTTTGGGCCTGAGAATTTGGGGATTCCTTCTAATGAAATTAGATTCCGTGTGGATAATGCTTTAGATAGAGTTGGTATGAGTCAGTATAAAGACCATTCTCCTAATAAGCTTTCTGGGGGTCAGAAGCAAAGGATTGCTATTGCAGGTGTTATGGCAATGAAGCCGGAGTGTATTGTTTTAGATGAGCCAACGGCTATGTTAGATCCTAGAGGTAGAAAAGAAGTTATTGAAACCATAAAGATGCTTAATAAAGAAGAACATATTACAGTGATTCATATTACACATTATATGGAAGAAGTGACTCAAGCGGATAGGATTATTGTTATGGATAATGGCAAGATTGTAATGGAAGGTGCGCCTAGGGAAATTTTTAAAAGAGTGGATGAGTTAAAAAGTTTAAAACTGGATGTGCCTCAAGTAACGGAGCTTGCTCATTTATTACGAAATGAGGGTATTGAACTTCCAGAAGGTATTTTAACAATTGAAGAAATGGTTGGTGCTTTATGTCAATTAAGATAGAGAATGTTAATTATTTTTATGGTAAGGGTACACCTTATGAAATGCATGCGTTAAAAGATATTACCTTAACCATTCCTAAGGGCCAATTTATTGGTCTTATTGGACATACAGGTTCTGGTAAGTCTACTTTGATACAGCATTTGAATGGCCTTGTTAAGGCCACAAGTGGACAAATTTATTATGATGATAAAAACATCTACGGGGAAACTTTTAAATTGAAAGATTTAAGACAAAAAGTGGGATTGGTATTTCAGTATCCAGAGCATCAGCTTTTTGAGATGACGGTGTATAAAGATATTGCTTTTGGTCCTCATAATCTTAATTTAAGTGCTGAAGAAATTAAAAATAGAGTGTATAACGCTGTAGAAAAAGTTGGATTAGACAAAGAGATACTAGAAAAGTCTCCTTTTGAATTGTCTGGTGGTCAAAAACGAAGGGTTGCTATTGCCGGTGTTCTTGCCATGGAGCCAGAAGTTCTAATTTTAGATGAACCCACTGCAGGATTAGATCCAAAAGGAAGAGATGATATTCTCAATGAGATTAACAAATTACAAAAAGAGACTCAAAAAACCGTTGTTTTAGTGTCTCATAGTATGGAAGATATAGCAAAATATGTGGATAGAATTATTGTAATGGATAAGGGTAAAGTGAAGTTTGATGATATGCCTAAAAAGATATTTAAGCACTATAAAGAACTTGAAGAAATAGGACTAGGAGCACCACAAATTACGTATTTAATAAATGAACTTATTAAAAAGGGTTTTGATATAAAAGAAGATATAACAACAATTGAAGAGGCGAAATTAGAGCTTATAAAATGTCTAAAGAATCGTTACATTTAGATATGGCAAGTCACTTTCTCTTGAAATTTATGGGATTTTATTTTTAAAAACCTAAGAAAGGAAAGGAAGTCAAATGATAAGAGACATTACAATTGGACAATATTATCCAACGTATTCTATAATACATCAATTAGACCCAAGAGTTAAAATAAACGGGACCTTTGCTTTTATTTTATCCATATTTTTTGTGGGGAATTTTTATGGATATATAGTGGCAGCATTGTTTTTATTTGGAACCATTAGGATTTCAAAAGTACCTGTCAAATTTATTCTAAAAGGGCTAAAAGCTATATTTATGATTTTGTTATTTACAGTACTATTAAATATGTTTTTAACCCCAGGAGAAAATGTTTTGTTAAAAGCAGGCCCATTAACCGTTACTGATAAAGGGTTTGAATTGGCTATTTTTATGGCTATTAGGTTAATATTTTTAATAATGGGATCTTCATTATTAACATTAACCACTTCGCCAATACAGTTAACAGATGGCATTGAAAGACTATTGTCTCCACTAACCAAAATTAAAGTACCTGCCCATGAAATTGCTATGATGATGACCATTGCTTTAAGATTTATTCCAATTTTATTAGAAGAAACAGACAAGATTATGAAGGCTCAAATGGCAAGAGGTGCAGATTTTGATAGCGGTAACATTATTAAGAAAGCAAAAAGCTTGATTCCATTATTAGTGCCTCTCTTTATATCAGCATTTAGAAGAGCCGATGATTTGGCAATGGCTATGGAAGCAAGATGTTATAGAGGCGGAGAAGGAAGAACTAAGCTAAAAGAATTGATATATGAAAGAAAAGATTTTATAGCATATTGTATATTATTGGCATATTTTGTTATGATAATAATCGTATAGATTTTTTTGAGAGTGTGATAAGATGAAAAGAATTAAATTAATAATAGCATATGATGGAACCAATTATTGCGGGTGGCAAATACAAAACAATGCCATAACCATACAAGAGAAAATTGAAGAAGCTTGTAGAAAATTGTTTTCCCAGGAAATAAAATTAATAGGTGCAAGCAGAACAGATACAGGGGTTCATGCTATGGGACAAGTAGCCGTTTTTGATGTGGATACTACTATACCATGTGATAAAATTGCATATGCATTAAATGCAAGATTACCAGAGGATATTGTGATACAAAAATCAGAAGAAGTGCCTTTGGAATTTCATCCTAGATATGATGCAATTAAAAAAACTTATAATTATTTAATCTTAAACCAAGAGTTTATATTACCCCAACATAGACATTATGCTACGTTTATATCTAAAAAATTAGACTTAGGGGAGATGAAAAAAGCAACCAAACTATTTATTGGAAAAAAAGATTTTAATGCATTTTGTTCTGCTCATTCTTCTGTTAAAAGCACTGTAAGAACAGTTTATGATTTAGAAGTGAAGAAAGAGGATTCATTTATTAAAATAGTCATAACAGGAAATGGATTTTTGTACAATATGGTTAGAATTATTGCAGGCACTTTAATTGATATTGGGCTACATAGAATTACCATTGAGGATCTAAATAGAATTATTGAAAGCAAAGATAGAGCAAATGCAAGTGCAACTGCTCCAGCGAAAGGTTTAACATTAGAGAAAATATATTACGGGGAGGAAAAAATATGATATTAAGAAAAACAATAAGCTCTTTTTTAATAGTACTTATTTTGTTATTAGGAATAAGTTCAAATGTATTAGCTAATGAAGAAAGAGATGAATTATACACAGGGGAAGTTATTAGTATCATTAGCGATGAAAAAATAGAATATGAGACATCTGGAGGTGCATATACTTTTAGACAACAAGTTATGAAAGTGAAGCTTTTAGATGGTAAGTATCAAGGGCAATTGGTTGAGGTTGTAAACGACATTGATGATATGATGGCTTATCAGTTGATTGTTAGTAAAGGGGATAAGGTTATTGTTTTTCTTTCAGAGTATGACAATCAATTCCGTATATTTGACATGAAACGAGATTCACAGATTTTGTGGTTGGTTATTCTATTTATGGCAATTATGTTGATTATAGGTGGTTGGAAAGGGTTTAAAAGTATTCTTTCTTTATTAATAACCCTAATTGCAATCGTAGGGGTTTTCCTACCGAGAGTTTTAAAAGGAGATAATCCTCTAGTACTATCTATTATAATATCAATAATCGTTACATTTTTTACCATACTAATTATTTCAGGCGTTAATAAAAAGTCAATTACTGCTATTATGGGAATATCTTTTGGTGTTATTTCTGCGGGACTTATTGCCTTGATTTTTGGACAATTAACTCATTTGACAGGCATTGCATCAAGTGAGGCACAAATGCTAATGTATATTCCACAAGTATTGAATGAAGGCCTTCAATTGGATTTTGGAGATTTATTATTTGCAAGTATATTACTTGGGACATTAGGAGCGGTTATGGATGTCTGTATCTCTATAGCTTCTGCAATTAGTGAAATATACGATGCAAATCCAGCACTGAAGGTTAGACAATTATTTTGGTCGGGTATGAATATTGGTCGAGATATAATGGGAACCATGTCTAATACACTAATATTAGCCTATGTTGGGAGTTCAATACACATAATGTTATTGTATTTAGCCTATGAGTTGCCTTTAAAAGATATATTGAACCAAGAGTTGGTTGCTACAGAGATCGTAAGAGCTTTAACAGGAACTATTGGTCTCGTTCTTTCTATCCCATTAACAGCATTAACAGGTGCAATCTTATATAAAAAAAATTTTTTTAAAAGAGCTAATTAAGAGGATAAAAAAGAAAAGACTTATAGTTTTCCAGTACTTGTAAATTAAAAATTAAAATTATTACAAAAAAATAAAAAAAACATCATATCGTCTTGACACACGTGGTCGATTGTACTATAATAATTTGGTATGAGTTTAAAATGTTAGAAAGACCCATTAGCCCCGGGTTTTAGATAGATTTACTCATGAAAGAATAGTTGATAGATGAATAGGAGGGAACTCGATGAGCAGTTTTATGGCGAAAGCAGAAACAGTTGAGAGAAAATGGTATGTTGTCGATGCAACTGGCCATACTTTAGGACGTTTAGCTTCTGAAGTAGCAGCAGTGCTTAGAGGAAAACATAAACCAATCTTTACACCTCATGTTGATACAGGTGATCATGTTATAATTATTAATGCAGATAAAGTTAAATTAACTGGTAAAAAACTTGATCAAAAATTATACAGATACCATACAGGTCATCCAGGTGGTTTAAGAGAGATTACTTATAAAGAAATGTTAGCAAACAAACCAGAAGAAGTATTTATGCATGCAGTAAAAGGAATGTTACCTAAAAATGTTTTAGGAAGACAAATGCTTACTAAATTGCGTGTATACAGAGGAACAGAGCACGGACATGCAGCACAAAAACCAGAAGTACTAGAAATCAAATATTAGTGATTTGTACTGAAAGGAGGAAATGAATTGGCAACGGTTAAATATTATGGAACAGGTAGAAGAAAAACGAGTATTGCTAGAGTGTATTTAGTACCAGGTAATGGTAATATTACAATCAATAAATCAAATATAGATGAATATCTTCCATTGGAGACTCTAAAATTTATTGTACGTCAACCATTAGAATTAACTCAAACAACAGACAAATTTGATGTTTTAGTTAGTGTACATGGTGGAGGATTTACAGGCCAAGCTGGAGCGATCAGACACGGAATTTCTAGAGCATTATTACAAGTTGATGCAGAATTACGTCCAGCTCTTAAAAAAGCAGGTTTCTTAACAAGAGATCCAAGAATGAAAGAAAGAAAAAAATACGGTTTAAAAGCAGCGAGACGTGCACCACAGTTCTCAAAAAGATAATGAAAAACCCCACAATGTGGGGTTTTTTTGCGTTATAAGTCAACTAAATTCTATTATTAATATTGAGTAAAGCAACAATAGACAAATCGTCCATGTCAGTAGTTCGCCCTTGGGGAGGCAATATTATATATTTGGCGTCGACCGGCTGAAAGGAAAGGCAGCCAAATATATAATATTGCCTCCCCAAGGGCGAACGTAAGCTACCAGAATTAAATCCACCCTCCATCAAGTCGAATAACCTGCCCAGTCAAATAATTGGCACCATCACTAGCCAAAAAACAAACCAAATCAGCAACTTCTTCAGCTGCCCCCATCCTATTACTAGGAATCTCATCAACCAAAGCCTGTTTCTCATCCTCATCTAAAAAACGATTCATATCCGTCTCAATAGCACCACAAGCAATAGCGTTTACTTGAATATTACTAGGAGCAAGTTCTTTACCTAAGGCATTGGTAAATGCATTTAATCCACCTTTAGAAGCAGAATAAGCTACTTCACAAGAAGCACCAACTTCCCCCCAAACAGAAGAAATATTAATGATTTTACCCATTTTGTTCTGCAACATTTTAGGAATCACATAATGGCAAGTATTAAAAACACTGGTTAAATTAGTATTAATCACATTATGCCAGTCTTCAATAGACATGTCAGATAACAAACCTATGTAGGAGATGCCAGCATTATTGACCAAAACATCAATTGAACCTAGGGTATTATAAAAGTGATCTAATATATTGGATGCTGTATTAAAATCACTTATATCACCAACCATTTGGGTGACAGTAACACCTAATGCTTTTATCTCTTGTTCCACTTGTTGGAGCAACCCTTCATTATTTTTACATATAATACCGATATTATAACCTTCCTTAGCAAACTTTAAAGCAATGGCCTTACCGATTCCTCTTGAAGCTCCTGTAATAACCACAGACTTACTCATTCGTATCACCTCGTAATAAATGAATTTCTTCTTTATATAAATTCTGTGTTTTACTTATCCAAGGGGTTTCAAGAATTAATGGTTTATCCTTAGCAACTTCATGATGAACAATATTATAAATGGCATCAAAACCAATATAATCTTTTCCTTTAGGGTTGTTACCATCAGCACCTATATTGGCATGACGATCTTTTTTTGCACCTATAGGATTAAGAGAACCATTAAGATGAAATACTTTAAGCTTTTCTAGACCGATGATTTTATCAAATTCATTTATAACACCATCAAAATCATTAACAATATCATAGCCACTGTCATGGGTATGACATGTATCAAAGCAAACGCCAATTTTATCATTATGGGTAACTTTGCTTATAATTCTTTCTAACTGTTCAAATCTAAAACCAACTTCTGAGCCTTTACCTGACATAGTTTCTAATAGAACATAGGGCTTTGTAGTAGTATCTAAAACGTTGTTTAATCCTTCTGCAATTCTATCTATGCCATAATCTAAATCTTTTTTTGTATAAGACCCTGGATGTACAACAATATAATTTGCCCCTAAAGCAGTTGTTCTTTCAATTTCCTCACCTAAAAAACGAATAGCCAATTCAAAAATATCATCTTGATAGGATGCAAGGTTTACAATATAAGGTGCATGGACAACAATATCAGAAAGGTTATGAGATTTCATAAACGCATGACCTTCTTGTATTTTTAGATCAGTAATGTCTTTTCTTTTTGTGTTTTGAGGTGCACCAGTATAAACCATAAAAGTATTAGAATCATAAGATAAAGCTTCTTGAGCAGCTTTAATTAAGCCACCTGATATTGAGACATGAGAACCGATTTTTATCATAAATACTCCTTTCATACAATTAATGTTAAAAATTGAAGTTATTTCACAGGTTAAAAAAAATCTTATCATCAAAAACTATATTACTACTAATAAAATTATTTGTAAAATAAAGTTAAAAAATGTCTTGATTTTATTTTAATATACAATAAAATAGTATTTCCAAAAAATCTATTAAAATAATATAAATGTTATACATTTGTAACCATAATTTGTAAATTATATGATAAAATTATAAATTAAGTGTAGCAATTCACTGTAACCTTGGAGGTAGACTATGAAAAAAACAAATAATAAATTTATGTATCTCATTTTTTCAATAGGTTTTATAGTATTAATCTCAGCAAGTCTTTTGATAGGATATGCAAATCCTCATACTAATACACCAAATAATAAACCAATTAACAATAATAATACAAATACAAATCAACAAGAAAATAATAATACCGTTGTTGTACCTCAACCTGAAAGGCCAAATTCAAAATTAGATTCCATAACTGGATTAATAATTGGAAATGATGGAAGTGGTTTTTTGGTGGATGTTTTAATGGTAGCACATTTAGACACGCAAACCAATGAAGTGAAAATAGTGTCTGTTCCACGTGATTTAATCATCGATTTTAGGGAAGAACATTTTAAACATATTAAAGAAAATAATCCCAGAAATAGAGTATTGTTTTGTAAATTAAGCGAGCTATACGCTTATTTAGGTCATAATGAACAAGCATTAAAAGACTTGATTGCTGTTGTAGAAATCATTATAGGTTTAGAAATTGACCATTATGTAAAGGTAGATATAGATGCTTTTAAAGATATAGTTGATATAGTTGATGGTGTTGAATTTGATGTCCCGGAGAATATGTTCCATGAAGACCCACTCCAAGATTTATATATAAACCTTAGAAAAGGTGTCCAAATACTTGATGGAAATAAAGCAGAGCAGTTGGTTAGATTTAGAGGGTATAGACTTGGTGACCTTAAAAGAATAGAAGTACAAAGAGAATTTTTATCTGTATTAATTACTAAGGTCCTTAGTGAAAGTAATTTACAAGAAATATTAAGTATTGTGGATACAGTTTATAAATACCTTGAAACAGATATCTCCTTCTTTGATATTCTAAAGTATGCAAATTATGTTGTTAAAGTGGATACTGATAATTTTATGAATACGGATAATATGATAACCATACCTTCTAGTTTTATAAAAATTAATAAAATAGATTATCTAGAGTGGAAGCTAGAAGAAGCAAATTTAAAAGTAAAAGAGCTTATTGACTAATGGTGGAAAAAATTGGATGATAATTTAAAACACTTTTCTTGTCATAATATAAACCTTTTGCTATACTATAAAGTGTTGTTTTAATACATTTTGTCGCAGGAGGAAGAAGCTTGAAAAAGAATAATAACAAAAAAAATAATAAACAAAATGACAATAAAAAAGTAATTAATAAATTTTTAAAAGTATTTTTAACAAGTATAGCTATCTTTTTAGTTATTGGTTCATTAATTACGGGAGGTTATATTTACTTACTTAGTCAATATGATGGAGATGATCTATCTTTTATTAATTTCTCTGGATTTGGGAAAAACCGTAACGAAAGTGGTAAAGGTATAAAAGAAAACTTAACATTCGCTTTTTTTGGTGTAGATGAAGATGGCTATAGACCAGACTCACTTATGGTAGGAATATTTAACACAAAAACTAAGAACTTAGACATCGTTTCAATACCTAGAGATACACGTATTGAATTACCAGACAGATTATATGCTACGTTAAGGGAAAGAAGAAGTGACACACCAAGAGTTATGAAAATTAATGCTGTATCAGCCTACTCTCATCCTGATAAAAGAAATGAATATGCAGTAGAAGCTTTAGAAAGTCTTGTACCCATTAAAATCGATTACTATATTAAGTTGAATTTAGAGTCCTTTAAAAAAGTAGTGGATATGATTGGGGGCGTTGAAATTACAGTGCCTCAAAACATGGTATATTCAGACCCATATCAAAACTTGTATATAAACTTAAAAGCGGGTAGACAAGTGTTAAATGGTGCTCAAGCAGAGCAACTGGTAAGGTTTAGATCAGGCTATGGAGACCAGGACCTTGGTAGAATTCGAATGCAACAAGAATTCATGAAAGAGTTCTCAAAGCAAATCTTGACAGACAGAAATATATTAAACTTAACAAATATATTGTCAACTGCATTAGAACAGGCAGAGACTAACTTTGAATTTAATGATGTACTACAATATATGCAATTTGCCAATGATTTTGATGTGGAGAAGCTAGAAATGGCCACATTACCAGGACAACCAAGAACCGTTGGTGGGGTATCCTACTTTGTTATGGACGAAGAAGGTACCATAGAACTATTTGAAGAGATTAAAATGAAAAATAAACCAATAGACAAAAAAACTGAAAAGGAAGAGCCAAAATTAATATCTTCAGTAGGTAAAAATATAGAGGTCTTAAATAGTACAACCATAGGTGGTATTGCAGGAGAAACAAGAGATCTTCTTAGAGAAAAAGGATTTACTGTTGTAAATGTTGGGAATTTTCTCAGCGGGGCCCTAAATACCACTAAAATTATTGTAAGAGAAGAAAACATGGGAGAAGATTTAAAAGAGTTTTTTAATAATCCAGTTGTGGAAGTAGATAATCAACTTTCTCCAAGTAATATAGATATTAGAATAATTTTAGGTACTAATCAATAGCACCGAAAGGGTGGGAACATGTTATCATTAAAAAAAGCAAAAATATTTTTGGCACTTAGTGTATTCTGTTTAATGGGGGCTGGATTTTTATTAATGACAACAGCCAATAAAGCCTCTACGCCAGAACCAGGATCTGTACAAGATCCATTAGTTACAAAAAGTTATATAGATAAAGAGTTAGCAAAGTTAGAGGAACAAATAACAAAAATAGTTAACAATAGTAGTGGTTCTGGTTCAACTACAATTGAGGTAGAAAAGATTTTAAGTGAGTACAATGTAAGATTACAACAACTAGAAAATCAAATACATACAAAACCTTCAAATGGATCGGATTCACATAAAAATACAAATTCTTTTATTGTCGTTGAACTAAATGAAAAAGATGTTTTAATCGGTGGAGAAGGAACAGAACTAATCGTAAGAGCTGGAAAGACATTTGTCCTTGACAACTTACATAATAATGGTATACCTAACATGACTACTGGAAAGACTCTATTCTTAGGTGATGCAATTGATAATAACCACTTACTTGTTATTCCAAGAGATGACGGAAGAGGAATCGTTAGCAGCACTAAAACTTGGGTAATGGTAAAAGGAGAATATAGTATAATTAAGTAATATATAACAATTAGATATTAATTAATCTTAGATGAAAATGATATTTTCAATTAACAAACTTGAGAATTCATTTTCATTATATTGAGGAGAAATCATGTTAAAGGAAATTATTAATAAAATAAAAGGTAGCAAGTATAATAAGTTTATTAAATTGATCTTTCATTTAGGCTTTATTATAAGTATACTAGTAAAAGTGTTTTATGTTCAGTACTCTGGAAAATATAATTTACCGCCCTTTAATCAAGAAGTAAATAATAGAATGTTATGGGCAACTTTTTTTACAATCTTAATCCTATACAGTATCATTCAGATTATATCTTTTAACAAAACAGAGCTAGTATTGCTTATATCAAATATATTAATAAGTATTTTGTTTTTAGCAGATGTGTTATATTCTAGATATTATGGAATGCCTTTAGGAATCAATATTATTTTAACTCAAATGGGTGTAGTTGGAGATATAAGCTCAAGTGTTATAACTTTAATTCGGATAAAGGATATTATTTTTTTAATTGACATACCTATTTTTATAGTAGTTTTAATAGTCATTAGTAAAACTAAAAAAATCAATTGGATCACTAAAATATCCATTAGTGTCAGTCTATTTATTATAGGCGTTCTTGGATTTAGATACATATATAAAGATGTAAACCATGTTATTTATAATTATGAAAGAAGATCCATTGTAAAAGATTTAGGAGTACTTTATTATCATTATTACGATGTAAAAGATTATATTAAAGTAGAATTTAGTAGAGATAAAAGTTTAAGTGAAGAGGAATATGCTTTAATTACTGACTATTTCTATGAACAAACAGTCAATGAATTTACTGGAATAGCAAAAGATATGAACATCTTAGTTATTCAATTAGAAGCTATGCAAGAATTTGTTATTAATCGGACAATTGAAGGGCAAGCAATCACACCAAACATTAATAGTTTGATAGAAGAAAGCATTTATTTTAATAATTTATATAATCAAGTAGGAAGTGGAAATACATCAGATGCTGAAATGATATTGAATAATTCACTATTTGGTTATGGAACAGGATCTACATACTTTATGTTCCCAAATAATTATTTTAGTAGTTTAGGCAATAAATTAAAAGATAATGGTTACGAAACAATGATGTTCCACGCGTATGAGCCTAGTTTTTGGAATAGGATAAATATTTATAGAAATTTAGGGTTCAATAGATTTTATAATATTAGAGACTATGAAATGACGGAGAAAAAGGGATGGAGTTTATCAGATAAAGAGTTTTTTAGACAATCATTAGATTTTATAGAAGAACAAGCAAATGGCAATCCTTTTTATGGTCATTTAATCACATTATCTACGCATCATCCTTATGATGCATTTATACATGATGATTTTAATGTTGGGAAATATCAAGGTTCAATGTTAGGTAATTTTATAAAAGGCGCTAACTATGCAGATCAAGCAATTGGATTATTTTTAGAGGAGTTAAAAGAAAGAGGTCTTTACGACAATACTTTAATTGTTATGTATGGTGATCACTCTGCTCTATTTGAGGACCAAGCCAGTAATCTATTTGATTATCTTGGGACAGATTATTCTCATTTTAAATGGGAAAAATTACAAAAGGTGACTGGTTTAATTCATATACCTAATGATAAAAGAAAAATTTTAGTAGATGATCCAGCTGGAAAAATTGATTTACTACCTACAATAGCTAATTTGATGAATCTAGAAATGCCTTATATGTTAGGAAGGGATACATTAAGTGATACTGAAAATCCTTTTGTTATTAGAAGAAATGGTACTTTAATAACAAATGAGTATTTATATTCAAGCCAAACAGGATCTGTATACGATATAAATACAGGAGAAAAACTCCCAATAGACTTATACAGAGAAGTAATTTTAGGGAAACAAGAGAAGTTAAGGGTTTCAGACTTAATATTAAAAAAAGACGCAATAAGGCAAATTATTAAGAACGGAGATTAAAATGAAGAAGAAAAGTACTGTTAATACAATTGCAGTTGTAATTTCGTTAACATTAATTGCAAAATTTATTGGATTTATTCGAGATGCTTTAATAGGAAGCAGATTAGGACAAACATTGCAAGCTGATGCCTATAATTTATCTCTAGAAGCAACAGTAATGACTTTTTTAAGCATAGGAACAGGTATTAGCATAACGCTTATACCAATAGTTGCTGGACATCTTAGAGACAAGGATCATATAAATGCCAATAAGGTGGTTAATAATATTATTAATAGTTTATTAGTAATAGTATTCGGTATAACTATTGTAGGGTTACTATTTTCACCATTTGTTTTAAGAGTTATTGCACCTGGATTTGAAGAAAATTTTATGTTAACAGTACATTTGACAATGATAATGTTTCCAGCATTGATTTTTATTGTTCTTGCATATATATTTGTGGCATATTTACAAGGAAATGAAATTTTTATAGTCCCTGCATTAATAAGCTTTCCAGGGAATTTTCTTATTATATTTTACTTATTCTTCTTTTTTAATGATTATGGCGTTTATGGTTTAGCAATAGCAACACTAATAATATGGATTTTACAATTTTTAATACAAGTTCCTAGTGCAGTTAAAGTAGGTTACAGATATAAATTCCATATGGATTTCAAAGATGAAGTATTTAGAAAATTCCTAATAACAATTATACCTATTATTTTTGTAACAGGGATATATCAATTAAATATTCTTTTAATTGATAATGTGTTTTCTTCTACAATTGGTAAGGGAAATGTTTCTGCAATACGTTATGCAAATCAAATTTATGTACCAACAGTGACGGTTATTGTATATGGTATTACTGCAGTTATGTTTCCCAAATTTAATAAAAGCTTAGTGACAAATAATGTAGAAGAATTTACTAATTCTGTTGCAACTGTTTTAAAAAGCCTTTTTTTCTTACTTATACCAATGACTATTGGTTTAATACTTGTTTCAATGCCTTTGATAAGTATGATTTATCAAAGAGATCAATTCGATATAAATGCAGTTATTAGCGTTGCAGGTGTTTTATCATCATATGCATTTGGTATGTTAGGTTTTGGTGTTTTAGATGTACTAAATAAAGGGTTTTATGCATTGAAGAATGTAAAAACGCCTGTATTTACAGGTGTTTGTATTTTAATAATGAATTTTGTTTTTTCCTATTTTTTAAAATCTAGTAGAATTGGGTTTTTAGGTATACCTTTATCCACATCATTATCTTTAATTATAGGTAGTATCATACATTTAACTTTATTTGCTAAAGCTGTAGGTATTTTAGACTTTAAGGGATTATTAAATTGTTTAGTGAAAAGTCTTTTTGCTGGAATATTTATGGGAATAGGCGTCTATTTTATAAGAGATGTGATACAAAGTTACGAATTTAAAAGTTTATTTATTAAACAAATTAGTACAATAGTCATTTGTGGGCTTGTAGGTGGTATTTTATATCTTATATTTTCAGTAATTATTAGAGAAGAGAATACAGTAGGGGTTATTAATCAATATAAAGCAAGGAGAAAAAAAGATGAATAAGAAAATTTTTATTGGCATTTTTACTATATTGAGTCTTTTAAGTATTTTTGGCTTAGTCACTACATTAATGGAGAGAAATGAAGTTGAACGAAGTAGCCATGGAATTGAATTTATCTTAGATTATAATGAAATAGAAAAACTTGCAGATGCGTCTGAAATGGACTTATTGTATTGGTTTAGAAATTTTTATGAATATGGTGCTACATCTGTAGCTTTAACTGAAGAGAATATACATTCACTAGCAAGAGAAAATAATATTATTTTCTTTATAACATATGATGATTTACTAAGTCAAAGAAATTTAGGTCAAGAAAATAAATTGTTTAGTGATGTTGAGTTTTTAGATTTAGAAAGATATGATGTCATCGTAACCACTACGAATCCATTTTACTATAATTGGATTGTTGATCAATACGAAACTTTTTATAGCGATAAATTAATTACTCATTTCATTACTGAGGATAAATATATTATAGTTCTTAATGGTTCTAGAGAAGAAGCCATAGTATTACGAGATGGTTTAGCAATAAACCAAGGTTCTAATTATAGTACACAAGTTGAAAGAATATATTCATCAACTGTATTAAATCTTGGGATTGGCCTAGATGAACGCAAAATTCAAATCATTGCTCAGTCTGGACTTGAAATCTTACCAAGGTTATTAGCTGATGGTGAAAGACCAAAAGAAAGACTAGCTTCCTTACAACAAGAAATGGATTATTATAATCTTAAACCAAGTGTAATGCTTTTAACGGGGAGAGAGGTTTTGGGCTTTCCAACACACATAGAAGAGTTCTCAAACTTTTTACTGGACAACAATATTAGTTTAGGGTTAATAGAGACAAATGTTCAGAGACAACATTTAAATTATAATGGACTAGAAGATTTAATTGACTATTTAAATAAGGAGCAATTAGTAAGAGTATTTACAACTTGGCCATATATTCAAGAAAGATATGGATATTATAACTATGAAGGTCCTGAAGAAATAATCAATACCTACTATAGAGCCATAACTGAAAGAAATATACGGATCATTTACTTTAGACCTTTTATTTATGAAACTAGATATGTTACGAGTGAAGAATCCTACAGGAAAATGTTTGAAGATTTAAACAAAAGGTTGGAAAATCATAACCTTTATATAGGAGAGCATACGCCATTTCCTGTTATGTTGAGCAGCTATTATAGGATTATGTTAATGACAATTGGTGTTATTATCCTTGGACTTATTTTATTAAATCTAATAGTCCCTCTTAACATGCTAAGTAATTTAGGGTTACTTGGATTAGGTATAGTTGGATTTGGATGTACTAATTTTGTGGCCCCTAATTTTTCGAAAAGTATCTTAGGGATTATCATTAGTGTTGTTATGCCTTGTTTATCCATAGCTTTTCTTCTAAATGGTTTTGAAAAGATTAAAAAGTCTAGTAAAAAAGCAAACTTAAAAACAATTATAGGTAAAAGTATATACTTTGTTGTAGTACTGTCTGGGATATCCTTAATAGGTGGTTTATATCTAAGCGGATTGCTTGCTGAAACAGATTATATTATTGAGCTAAGAATTTTTAGAGGTGTAAAAGTTAGCCAATTAATACCGTTAATAATAATTGGGATGTTGCTTATTAAAAATTTTATCAACCATAAGACTTATAATTGTAAAGAAGTATTTAATAAATATTTAAAAATGACTCTAAGGGTATTAGAAGCGCCTATTAAATTAAAATATATTGTCTATGTATTGGTTATTATAATGGTTGGGTATATTTACATTGCAAGAACAGGACATGAAACCAATGTACAACCTTCTATGCTTGAATTAATTACGAGGAACTTCTTAGAGAATCAATTACTTGCAAGGCCAAGGTTCAAAGAATTTTTAATTGCAGTACCTGCTATTTTCTTAAGTGTTTATTTTGTTTATTATTTTAAGTATACTTTTGCAGTTGTTTTTGTATTTATTGCAACAATTGGACAAACATCTATACTGAACACTTTTGCACATCAAAGAACACCAATGTACGTATCTGTTATTAGAACAATATATGGAGCTGTTTATGGAATTGTTATAGGGTTAATTGTATTATTGATATTTAGTGCGTTACATCTATTTTTGATTAAACAAATGAATAGGTTTAAGAAGGGAAATTAACAGAATGACTAAGATATTAATTTCAGGTTATTTGGGATTTGATAATAGTGGCGATGAATCTATTTTACAAGCCATTAGTACAAGTATTAAGGAAAGTGAATTGCCTATAGAGATTACTGCCCTATCATCAAACCCTAGAAAAACAGCGAAGAATCATCAAATAAATAGCCTACACTCCTTTAATCCCTTTAGCGTACTTAAAGGGATTTTAAGGAGCGATATTATAATTAGTGGTGGCGGAAACTTGTTGCAAGATAAAACAAGTTCAAAATCTCTATGGTATTATATTTTTATAATTTTTTTAGGAAAAGTATTTAGGAAGAAAGTAATGCTCTACTCTAATGGTGTTGGTCCATTAGATAAAAAAATAAACAAAAAAATAGTGAAAAAAGTAATCAATAAAGTTGATGTAATAACATTAAGAGAAAAATTATCTAAAGAGATGCTTATAGATATCGGTGTTACTAATCCACCAATTCATATTACTGCAGATCCTGTTTTCTTATTAAAACCTTCAGAAGAAGCTCGTATTAAAAAGATTCTAGAACAAGAAGGTATACAGAACAATAAAAAAAACATAGGTATATCAGTTAGAAAATGGGGAAATGAGAATCAGGTAAAAGAATTTGCAGGTTTTTGTGATGATATTGTTAAAAACAACAATATGAATATTGTTTTTATTCCTATGCAATATCCTCAGGATTTAATAGTTAGTGAACAAATTTTAGAAAACATGAAGGAAAAGGCTAAGATAATCAGTAAACATTATTCCTCAAATGATCAAATTGGTATTATTAAAGAAATGGATATCATTTTATCTATGCGATTGCATACCTTAATTTATGCTGGGATAGTATCGGTCCCTATGGTTGGAATAGTATATGACCCTAAAATAGAATATTATCTTAATCAAGTAGGAATGCCTAGTATTAAGCATATTGAAAATTTGAGTTATGAAGAGATTAAAAGCCACATTATAAATATTTATAATGATTATGAGATAAATAAAAAACAGTTAGGAATAAATAGTAAGGTATTAAAAAGAAAAGCAAAAACCAATAATGATTATTTGTTTAATCTAATTAAATCTAATTAAAAAAAAAGGCAAGTGATAATATGGAAAAAAAAGTTAATATAATTGGTATAAAATTTAATCATATATCTATGAAACAAGCAATAGATTTAGTAATGGGATATTTAGTTACTGCTAATGAAAAGACCCATATGATATGTACCCCAAACCCTGAGATAGTAATGATAGCTCAAAAGGAGGGAAGATTAAAAGAAATAATTAATTCTTCTGATTTGGTTGTTCCAGATGGAATTGGGATTGTAAAAGCTGCTAAGATATTAGGAAACCCCTTGCCAGAAAGAGTTGCAGGGTATGACTTGGTTCAAAATGTTTTTAGGAAAATTTCAAAAACAGTACATACTGTTTACTTTTTAGGGGGAGCACCTGGGGTAGCAGAAATAGCAGCAAAAAATATGATGGAAAAACATCCTGGTCTTAAAGTGATTGGGTATCAAGACGGATATTTTTCACAAGATAAGGAAAAAACTATTATTGAAGAAATAAATTCTTTATCGCCAGATTTATTGTTAGTTGGTTTTGGCGCACCAAAACAAGAATTTTGGATATCTGACAATAAAAACAAATTAAAAGTTAAAGCTTGTATAGGTGTAGGTGGGTCGTTTGACGTAATGTCAGGACAAATTAAAAGAGCACCTAAATGGATGATAAAATGTAATCTAGAGTGGTTTTACAGATTAATTAAACAGCCAACAAGAATAAAAAGAATGATCCTACTACCTATATTTATGATAAAAGTTATTTTTAATAGATAGAATAGGTTTAAATTTAACACAAGCTATTATTTATTTTCTAAGAAAGCAGGATAAAATGAATAATTTAGATATACACACCAATCGGCATCCAATCTATGAGTTTTTATTAATTGTAATTGGCACACTTTTATTAGCCATATCCATTAATGTGTTTTTTGATCCTATGAATCTTGTAATAGGTGGTGTTACAGGACTTGCCATAGTGATTAAATCCATTTCTTTGGATGTATTAGGCTTTGAAATTCCAATTTGGTTAACCAATATTGCCATTAATATTCCTTTGTTTGTTGTTGCAATTTATCTAAAAGGTAAAAGTTTTGGTAGAAAAACCTTTTTTGCTACAGTGGTATTAACAGTTGGGCTTTACTATACGGAAGGTTTACCACTGATTACACAGGATATTTTATTGGCCACAGTATACGGTGGGATAGTCGCAGGTGTTGGATTAGGTCTTGTGTTTCAGGCCTTTGCTACGACAGGAGGAACGGATTTAGCTGCTAGTATAGCACAACACTATTTAAGACATCTCTCTGTGGCAAGAATAATGCTGTTTTTAGATGGAATAATTGTTATATCAGGAGCTTTTGTTTTTGGTCCTGAAAATGCGTTATATGCCATCTTATCCATTTTTATAACCACAAAGATTATAGATGGTATTTTAGAAGGCGTCCATTTTTCAAAAGCTGCCTTCATAATCTCAGATGAATATGAAGAAATTGCTGCTTCAATATTGTTGAATATTGATAGAGGTGTTACGGGAATAAATGGTAAAGGCATGTTTTCAACCCGTGATAAACAAATCCTATTGTGTGTCGTATCTAAAAAAGAGATTGTCAAGTTAAAAGAGTTGGTAAAAGAAATTGACAGAAAAGCTTTTGTAATAGTAGCTGATGTAAAAGAAGTTTTAGGGGAAGGATTTATAGAATATAAACAGTAATTGCTAGAATGTGTGGACTAGATTCTATAATAATTGTAAAAAAAGACATGTAGTATACAAATTAGACAAATCTAATTTTAGGAATTTGTTAAATAAAGCTATGGAGTTGTAATTAAAAATAGTGTATAGTTACACTTGTGAAATTAATATTAAAATTGTATTACAAAAATGCGATTAATAAAAAGCCATAAAAGAAATCAATTATTTATATTTTTTTAAGGGGGCATTAAAAAAATGGCAAGTTTATCATTAAAAGGCGTAAAAAAAATATATCCTAATGGGATTACAGCGGTAAAAGATTTCAACTTAGAAGTAGAAGACAAAGAGTTTATCATATTCGTAGGTCCTTCTGGTTGTGGTAAATCAACAACTTTAAGAATGATTGCTGGATTAGAAGACATATCTGAAGGTGAACTTTGGATTGGCGATCGTTTAATGAACGAAATCGAACCAAAAGACAGAGATATAGCCATGGTTTTCCAAAATTATGCATTATATCCTCATATGTCAGTATATGATAACATGGCATTTGGATTAAAATTAAGAAAAACACCAAAAGCTGAAATTGATAAAAGAGTTAGAGAAGCGGCTAAAATCCTTGATATGGATCATTTATTAGATCGTAAACCTAATGCTTTATCAGGTGGACAAAAACAACGTGTGGCTATGGGACGTGCAATTGTTCGTGAGCCAAAAGTTTTCTTAATGGACGAACCATTATCAAACTTAGATGCAAAATTAAGAGTACAAATGCGTATCGAGATTTCTAAATTACATCAAAGACTTCAAACAACAATTATCTATGTTACACATGACCAAACAGAGGCTATGACTTTAGGAACTAGAATCGTTGTTATGAAAGATGGAATTATGCAACAAGTAGATTCTCCATACAATCTTTACAACAAACCAAACAATTTATTCGTTGCTGGATTCATTGGTTCACCACAAATGAACTTTATTGATGCAAAAGCTATCAAAAATGGTGACGGAGTAAGCTTAGTTTTCGGACCTAATACTATTATATTACCAGAAGCTAAAGCTAAAAAATTAATTGAAGCTGGATATATTGATAAAGACGTTGTATTAGGAATTCGTCCAGAGGACATCCATGATACTCAAATCTTTATTGAGTCATCTCCAGAAAGTATGGTTGAAGCGACAGTAAACGTATTTGAAATGTTAGGTGCTGAAGTATTCTTATACTTAAACACAGAGCAATATGATTTTACTGCACGTGTTAACCCACGTACAAATGCAAGACCTGGTGACACAATCAAATTAGGTTTTGACTTAAACAAAATTCATGTTTTTGATAAAGAAACTGAGCAAGTTATTACAAACTAATAACTTTTAATAAAAATATTAGAGGAAATGCATAAAATTTTGCATTTCCTCTTTTATTTTTGGTTTATATGCTATAATATATAATTAGGAAGTAGTGAATAAAAAAGGGCTCTTTGTCAATAGTTGGGGGGGATTGGTTTCAATTCCCCTCCATTCTTGGCTTTAGAGCTATTTTTGTATTCTATAATATAATACGCATTTT